>JALSKP010000626.1 GCA_026988815.1 Myxococcales bacterium
CTTTTCAATTATTTCAACGTTATAAAGAGAAAGGAGAGCGCATGAAAGTATTTGGTGTGATGTATAAAACGCTAAAAGGTTTTTACGATATTCTTGGGGCCTATCTTCTCGTCGCTGTTCTGCCTTTCGTCATCGCCTCACTTGCATTCTATGCCATTACGCTTGCGATTTCGATGCAACTGGGTTTTACAAACCTTGGACAAATGTGGTTCAAGGTTTCGACCTTTTTGCCTTTTGACGTTTTTTGGTTTCGTCTTGGTGGATATCTTCCTCTTCATTTCATCGTCTATCGCATCATAAAAACACCGCGCGAAAAGATGAATGTTTTTTTTGAGCGCATTGCGAATGTGCTTGTCGGCGCATTTAAAAAAGTTACCCAACACTTCCCCGTGGGACGTTTTCTGGGCGAGTCGATTTTTACGCTTCTATTAACAATGGCCATTGTACCGATATTTATTCAACCCACCTTGGTTCCAGGCTTCTTTTCTATCGCACCTTGGGCCGAGCGTAGCGCCAACCTTGTTGACGGAACCGCGATGGTATCGAGTCTGGATTCGGTGATTGGGCTGTACCGACGATTTTATTCAGAACCCATTATTGCCCAAGGCGTTCCTCAAGCCGAGCTCGATAAACTTTTTGATCGCTCAACTGGCGAGGTCTTCGTTCCTCCCAAACCTTCTGGGAAATCTCCAATGATGGATAGATGGGATCCCTACATCGAACGCAGTGCAAAAGGAGATGCAGCGAAATTTGCCTACATTAAGGCGTTCATGTGGGTTGAGTCTGGGGGACGTCAGTACGCCTTAAGTCGAACGGGATGCAGCGGACTTATGCAATTCTGCACTGGGACCGCAAAATCGGAACCTTTTTTATCGATCTTTGGTCGAGGAAGCGTCTATCGATGCAAATGCAAAAATCGAAATTGCACTGTTCCTCGTCATATCCAAAAAGGAATGGAGACCGGAAAAAAAGATGACTTAGAAAAGTACCGTTCAGACTTCCCCTGCGAACTCACCGACGCGAGGTTTAATCCTTCTAAAGCGATCGAGGCAGGTGGCGCCTACGTTGATAAGCTTTGTGCTTTGGTTGGTGGAAATATTTATCTGATGTATATTGGATATAACTCCGGTCCCAAGATTGCCAAAGGCGTTTACAGGTTAGGTGGAAGTAACCCCGAGATGAGTTTATCCGAAATCGAAAAGCACCTAAGCACCGTCTTGAGGGGATCTTATGGCTCGGGCGCTCCGGCTCGAGCGAGGTCCTTGGTGCGTACGCATTTACCCAAGATTAAAGGGGCCTATCACGCCTATTATAAACCTTAATAGTAGGTTTGTTTACCAGTGGAGTTGTAGGTTGGTTTACAATGACAGGTCAGGGACGGCGATCGAATAAGGCGCGCTCAAAGATCCTCGCCAGCATTGAAGAACGCTGTCGCTGTTGAGGGCGCAAATATGCTCTCGCCCGCTTGCAATTTTAGTAAAGGTGCCTACTTGATCGAGGAAGCGCGCTGGTCCCCAGCATTTCAATTCATCGTTCATATTGATACCACAGGTGTGAAAGTTTGACGCTTGAATGGTTTTAAATTTTTCCGCGGGAGGCGTCGCCTTTCCCTCAGTGTTGGTCCCCCAACATTGAACAGTATCGTCTATTTTGACCGCGCAGCCGTGCACAAATCCTAGACTGATTTCCTTGAATTGTCCCA
>JALSKP010000627.1 GCA_026988815.1 Myxococcales bacterium
TCCTAATTTACGTTTTTGGTCTCGCCAGCGTCAACGCGTTTGCCCAAGAAGAGATCCATGATGTCAAGCTTTGCCAAAAAGATACATCTGGAAATAGGGCGCTGAGGAAACATGCCTTGCGGATGGGAGCCTCTCAACTGCCGATTTTGGAATACGACCGTAAAACAGAACTTCTATATTTTAACATATACAAAGGTATCGCTCTCACTCCCCGACTCACGATTCATTTGACGATGAAGGGGCTCGCTTTTCCTATGTCTCCCAAGGAAGCTCTTGAAATAACGCGATTATACAGTATGGGTGTTTACGAAATTGATCTTCTTTATATGAAAAAAGCGGGTGATAAAAAAAACTGTAAACTGAAAAAATCAATACTTCACTTGGATCTCATTCCTTTACGGGTTGCATTGGTGGATAGAAAGGGAAACCAGATTAAGCAATTTCTTACAAAGAAAGGTCGTAATCTCAAAGCTCAGAAAATCCATACCTTAAATACCTATGAAAATGCGGGGAAACCCTCAGTCATTATCGAGATCGAGGGTGAACAACTATCGTATCAAAAAAAACAAAAACTACGTCAACTTATCAAGACGCCACTTCAAGTGTGTTACCAACAAGCCTTGGAAAAAAATGGGCGTTTTCAAGGAAGCATCATTTTTCGCTTTCACGAAGGAAAAACCCAGGCGGTGCATTCCAATAAAAATCTACTTTTTGGAAGTTGCGTTACGAAAAGTATTGAAGGCCATCTTTCAATCAGTTTCGAGAAGAAATTGCTGATCCGGACGATATTTCGCTTGGAAAGAAAATGATTAGATCATGTTGATAAACAATGGTAGAGCTATGGGCTTCAAGCTTAGGAATTAGTAAAATGAACATGTTGATATCGAAAAAAAGTCTTTGTTTCGGGCTCCTTATTTTCTTGTTGGCAGGATTTAACTCTTGTAAAAAAGGTGCCGACGAGAAGCCCGCTGTTGCTGAACCCAGTGAGAAGAAAATGGCTTCAAAGGATGGGGAAAAGAAAGATCCAAAGAAGGGTGAGGATCCAAAAGAAAAGAAGGACGATAAACCTGATGTGTCGGTATACCCCGGTTTCGATTTCGGAAAACTTGCCGTTGAGCACCAAAAGCTCTTTATCGAAGTTGCAAAAACAGAGCTTTGTCCCTGTCCAGATTCAAAAGGATCGCTCCACGAATGTTTGCAATCCGAGGATCCCAAAATTCGTTGTGTCGTTTCAATGCAAGCCGCCGAGATTATCGCCATTATGGCAAACGGTGGAATGGGAAAGACCGATATCTACGAAAAAGTATCTGAATTTATCGATTCGACGAAAAAAATACATACCTTCGATCTGAAAAATTCTCCCTTCAGGGGAAATAAGGATGCCAAAGTTGTTCTTGTAGAATTCGCCGATTTTCAATGTCCCCATTGTAAAGAAGCGGCATCGATTATGAAAGATTTGAGCGATAAAATGGGAGACAAGATTGCCTTCTATTACAAGAATTTCCCTCTCGGAAGTCCGTTGTCGGTTCCCGCTGCGACCGCCGCTTTAGCGGCTCATAAACAAGGGAAGTTTTGGCCTATGCACGATCTTCTTTTTCAAGATCAACGTACGTTGAGTGAGGAAAAGATCGAATCTCTTGCTCAGGGTATTGGACTAAATATGAAAAAGTTTAAGAGCGATCTTCGCAACCCAGAGATC
>JALSKP010000628.1 GCA_026988815.1 Myxococcales bacterium
GTCCGGTAAAACGGCAGCCTTTGGGTTACCGATACTACAGAGCGTAGAAGGAAAGGGTGTTTTTGCGATCATCCTTTGTCCCACCCGCGAGTTGGCAATTCAGGTTACCAACGAGATGGAGAAGTATAATTGCGATCCAAGTGTTCGTCTTTTGACCGTCTACGGTGGCGCCTCTTTTTCTCAACAAGAACGAGCGCTAAGAAAAGGTGTGTCGATTGTTGTTGGAACGCCTGGTCGTGTGATCGATCATCTGAAGCGAAAAACGCTTAATGTTTCTAATATCCGTTTCGCTGTTCTTGATGAGGCAGACGAAATGTTGAGAATGGGCTTTCTTGAAGACGTTGAAACGATCCTCGACTATACGAGCGAGAACCGTCAAACTTTACTTTTCTCTGCTACAATGCCCAAGCAAATTCAAAGGGTTGCAGCGAAACACTTAAATGAACCTGTCGTTGTTCAGGTCGAGTCGGAGAACTTGACCACAAATCATATTGAACAGCTTTTCATGATCGTTCCCTTTCGTAAAAAAATGGACGCATTGGTAAGAATGTTGGCGGGAACCGAACGTGGTGCTTGTCTGGTTTTTACGCGAACGAAAAAAACCTGTGCAGCTGTTGCCGATGAGCTTTCAAAACGTGGCTTTGCATCCGACGCGCTTCACGGAGATTTGCATCAAGGCGCAAGAGAGCGAACCTTAAATCGGCTTCGATCAAAGCATCTTGACATCGTCGTCGCGACAGATGTTGCCGCACGTGGAATCGATGTGGATCATCTCACCCATGTGTTTAACTTTGACCTCACACGCGATGCCGAAACCTACGTTCATCGTATCGGAAGAACGGGGCGCGCAGGAAGAGCTGGGACGGCCATTACTTTTGTCACCCCATCCGAGCGTCGCCAATGGAGAGATATTACACGTGCTTTGAAGATTTCACCTGATGAAACCTCGATGCCGTCGAATAAGGAAGTTGCCCTCATTCAAAAAACAGCGTTGGAGCAAAAGATGTTCTCTGATGCCAATTTTGAAAAAAAGGAAGAGTCGACAGAATGGTTTGAACGCTTGGTTGAATCAGGGATGGAGCCCGAAGCGATTGCGATCGCCGCGCTTACCCAGCTCTCTACCTTTGTAGAATTTGATATTTCCAAAAGCGATGTTGATTTGACGGGAAACCGTGACAGAGATTCTGGTGGCGGTGGTGGACGTGGTCGCGAACGAAGAAAAGTCGATCAACGTAAAGAAGAAAGGATGCGAAAAAGGCGTCCAGTTACGGGCGAAAAAGCAGCACTTAATCAGGTTGAAATTTTTCTAGATGTTGGACGAAGAGATAGAATTCGTCCCAATGATATTGTTGGCGCGATTGCCAATCAGGCGGACGTTAAAGGGAGTAATATTGGTCGGATTGATATCGGTCCGAACGGTACCTGGGTCGGATTGCCACGCGAAGTCGCCACCCACATCTTAGCCAACTTTCCTGAAATTACCGTTAAAGGGCGTCTGACAGAGATTACCATTTCAAGGGATTCCTCATCATCGTCAAGCGATGCAGATTCGAGTCCCAAAAGTCATCGCGGTAGTCAGGGACCGAAGAAAAAAGCCCGCAAAAAAGCGAAGAGAGAAAGAAGCGAGTCGAAAAATATTTTCGATCGCGAAGAGAGCGCAAAGCAGGGCGCACCGGCGGGCGCATCTAAACCGA
>JALSKP010000629.1 GCA_026988815.1 Myxococcales bacterium
TCTGGGGGAAAACGCTTCACGATTTCGGAAAACAATACCGCTTCTTCTTGATCGAAATGATGAAGGAGCTCGTCCACACCAAGTTCCAATTCCTCTCGCGCGACTTCCAGAAATTCGTTGGTGATTTTACCTTTCTCGGCATCGTAAAAGCGGGCATTCAAATCGGCAAAGAACCGCGTCAAGTGCTCATGCTCATGCTTTATTAGATCTATAAGTTCGGACATTTTACTCACCTTATTGCGGCGAGACTAACCTCTAGTGATAGACAGAGCAATCTCAATCCGAGTATCGATCGGACTGATTTATCGGGATAAGGTAAGGTGGTACCATCAGATTAAAGAGTCGACCATTCAAAATGGTACTTAGGACAACTAGACCAAATGACAGTCCGAATAGTATTTCATTGGCACTCGGAGAGGCAATGTCATTCGTTTATCGCAGGGGAAAAAGAACAAAGAAGACGATCTCAAATGCGCAATTCCTTTCGCGAACGTGCTTAATATCATGTTGATTACTCGACCTGGGACCTATGAGACTACTGCGACTATTGCTCGTTCTACTCCGATGATTGTTGTGATGTTTGTGATTTCTACGGTATTTGTGCCTACTGTTAACCTGATTTAATCAAAGCCAACCATGTGTGGAAATATTCGACCTCTTTTTAACTTCGAACCGCCTTCTAGCACGGAAGAGATTCACAATGCCACCCTTCAAGTCGTAAGAAAAATAAGTGGCCACCCCAAACCTTCTCGTATCAATCAAGAGGTTTTCGACGCGGCGGTTTTGGAGATCGCCGCAGCTGCCCAAACCCTAATTGATGGATTAACCACCAACTCGGCTCCGAAAAACCGAGAGGATGAAATCGCTAAACGACGGGCTAAAAATGCAAAACGATTTGCAAAAAACGAGCCCGCCCTTCATATAAAGTAAATCGACATACTATAGAAGCCATACCTAAAATAGAGAGGCTATTCTCTGAAACCTTTTTTGTTGGTTTTGCCGAATTATAAAAGATACTTGAGGCGATCCAAAAACGAATTGGATTTTCGGAACGAGGGTCGTCCAGAGCTGCGATCATATCCAAGACAACCTTTGTTTTGGAAGTACCTGTAAGATATTCTCCTACGCGCACCCAAGCGTCATTGGGTACAGGCGACAGCGCGTTTTCGGGATGACGGGCGGTGGCTTAAAAATTTTTGAATCTCAAAGGATGACAATCCTTCATATTTTTATCGAGTAAGTCTGGCGTTAGCCTGACGCCACCGACCCCCATGCGCGGCGAGTACCAACGATGGTGCATATTCACAAAGCCCGTCATCGGTGAGCGCCATCTTGCGTTTAGGCCAAAGGGCATTCCGCCAGGAGCGCTACAGTTGACGCCAGGATTACCGACCTCGTTGCACTCCAACGCTTCGTGATTTGAGAACAACGCTAGACGACCCTTTTTAATCCGAAGTATTCGAGGATTATTATCCCGAAACAAATTTTTTGTTTTAGGGACTTCATCATAAGTTGCGATACCTACCATTTGCCCGTTGGACATATCCCACGCTCCGGAGATGGATTTTCGGTGATCGATGATCGGCATAAGGGCTTGATTTTTATCGTCGAATTCCAAGATTAAATGTACCACCTCGACCAAGCACGTTATTGACAATAAAAAAAACTATATGTTGAGAAGCTCTTCG
>JALSKP010000630.1 GCA_026988815.1 Myxococcales bacterium
CATATGCATCGATGGGTAGACTAAAAGGCCGAAAAAATATTGTAATAACGCATAACAAATCCTTCGATCCAAAAGACGATAAAGTCATCGTCGTTCATTCGATGAAAGAGGCCCTCGAGGCAGCAGGCGAGGTTGAGGAAATAATGATTTTGGGCGGCACGAGTATTTACGATTCTTTTCTCGGCCTCGCTGACCGTATCTACCTCACCGTCATTCATGACATCATTGAGGGGGATACAAAATTCCCGCCCATCGATGCAGAACAATGGCGAGTTTCTTTTCAGAAAACGCATGCCAAAGATGAGAAGCATCCTTACGATTTTTGGTTTCTCGTTTTGGAAAGAGAACACTATGCGGACTACAATGGAAACGACCGACTTCTCCCCGATCGTTACCGACCTGTGACCTAGACCCAAAAATGATCCGACTTTATTACTCGAATTATTTAGAAGAACTTGTCGGAGAACTCGTCAAGACCTCCACACAATCGTCTTCGGAAATATGGGATAGCGCGACCCATGTCGTTGTCCCCAACAAGAATATTTCGACCTATTTGAAACTCCAAATCG
Source organism: Myxococcales bacterium (assembly GCA_026988815.1). Classification (GTDB taxonomy): domain Bacteria; phylum Myxococcota_A; class Bradymonadia; order Bradymonadales; family Bradymonadaceae; genus CALJNB01. The sequence goes on from JALSKP010000630.1 coordinate 570, forward strand.
CTCGCCGAAGGGGGGTTGCTGCGGATATCCAAACAACCTACCTCAGGCCTTTTCTAAGGGGATGCTTAGCCCAAGATGTGAACGCGTTCGAGAAGCCTTTCCTTCAAAGCTTTATTTTTAGTATTTTAAGCGATTCCGATTTTTTGCAGCAAGACGCCACTGAGGGTGTTCGCCGCTATCTCGCGGGTCCAGATCATCGAGACGGCGACGCAAATCCAACATCAAACCGAGGTGAGCGGGAATTACGAATCTTCCAGCTCTCAATCCGGCTGGCCACCCTTTTTGAAGAATACGCATTGAACCGCCGGGAGTTGGTTGCCCATTGGGAAAAGAACACAATTCTGGAGGATAAAATTCTCGGTGAAAACGAAGTATGGCAACGTGCTATTTGGAATGAGATTTTTAAGAAAGGCGGGCGGCTCGAACAATACGAAGAACAGACACAAACGCGGTGGGTATCAAGCGCTGATGTTTTTTCCTCAACGGACTTCTTCTCCAAGGGAAAGCTCCCCGACGAGATTCATTTTTTCGCTTTCTCCTACGTTGCACTCGCGTACTACAAAATGCTCTCCGATCTTGGCCAATACACTAATGTTCATATTTATGCACTCAATCCCTGCATGGAATACTGGGAGGACCTTTCGGGTTTTAGTGCAAAGACGATTCTCCCCTCTCCGCGCTTCGATAAACGTAAAAACGAAAACCAGTTGCTTCTTTTTGGCGATCAATTCGAAGAAGAAAATCGCGATCCTAAGGCGCTCAAAGCATGGGGAAGACCAGGACGCGACCACATACATTTGCTAAACATGCTTACCGATTCTGATTTCGATTCGGCGTTCATTGATCCAAGCGCTCATAACCCAGGACTTCTTCAGATCTTTCAAAAAGATATTCTAATGCGCCAAGAGCTAGCGCCACGCGCTAGCGAGAAAAGCCTTAACCTTGTCACTGACGACACCCTTTCAATTGTTGCATCGCCAAGTATCCAACGAGAAGTTGAGCATGTGGCCAACGAAATATGGGCCACCATTGCTGCCTATCACGCACGTGGAGAGAAGCTCAATTTCAATGACATCCTTGTGGTAGTGAACCAAGATGAAAAAGAAATCTACCAATCC
>JALSKP010000631.1 GCA_026988815.1 Myxococcales bacterium
ATAAAACCGAGTTTCATGGCGAGCGTACCACCTTTAAAAAGCGCGATCACTGTGAAAAAGAACTGGGCAAAGGGAGGATAGATTGCCGGAATTTGGTTGTGGTTGATCGCCGGCCAAATTTCCTTATCGCGGAGGTAAACCAGATTTTCTGCGTTCGGCGCGTTGGCAAAAGGGCTCAAACCTTCCAGGTTGACTCTGCCCTCCCAAACATATCGAAAAATATCGTCTGATAAAATCGGGTCGAGAAAAGCACAGGCCACGCGAATTGAAAATCCTAAAAATAAAATTTCTTTCCACGACCAGGTTCCTTTTTTTGTGGCGTTGACAAGAAATCCATAGGGAAGAAAAAGCATCGCATAAACGAGGATCAACCAGAGCGGAAAATCTTTGCCGATGAACATGGCGTTGGCGAGTGCGGCGACGAAAAAGATCACCGCTACAATGTAATTACTTTTTCTCAAGAAGGATTAGGTAGAGGAGGCGCGAAAGGTTCTCAAATGTTGAGACATGCTCAATATCGCGACATAGAAAAACCCAAATTGAAACAATGCAAGGAAAGGCAAACTATAATAGCTCGCTGCGGAATTAGTAAGCAAATTTACTATAGAAAGGGTGAACCAAATTCCCAAGCTAAATTCAAAAAGCGGAAGGATTCGGCCTTTCTTTATATAAGATTTTTTCATCCAGCTTTTCTTTTCTTCCGTTGTTTCGACGATGGCATATTTTGGTGTGCGAACAAAAGGTGTTTCGTACCCTACAACAGCTTCTAAAACGGCCTTGGCATTGTTTAGGGAGATGCCAATACCGATACCCAACACTGCTGGAATTAGACGAACGGTTTCGAAAAAACCAAACCCGATTTCGCGTTGAGACTTGTAGTAAAAATAACAAATGGAAAAGGTCGCACCCAAAAAGATCGGCAAATCGATCATCAGAAAAGTGGTCCAACCTGAGTTCACTCGAATATAAATCGCGATGGGCATCAACAGTGCCAAAAGCACCATGAGCACATAGGCGAAGTTGGCGGTGAGATGATAAAAGGCTTCAAGCTTAATGAAAAAAGGCTCGTCTGATTTGAGAATCTGGGAAAGCATTTTCTTGGCAACTTGAATCGATCCTTTGGCCCAACGATGTTGTTGAGATTTAAAGGCGGTGACCTCGACGGGGAGTTCACTTGGCACAGCGAGATCTTTTAGAAAGCGAAATTTCCATCCCTTCAATTGTGCACGATAGGAAAGATCAAGATCTTCGGTGAGGGTTTCGTGCTCCCAACCACCCGCATCATCAATGGTCGCGCGTCGCCACACACCTGCTGTCCCGTTGAAATTGAAGAAACGACCCGAGCGATTACGGGCGGTATGTTCAATGACAAAATGCCCATCCAACATGACCGCTTGAACGCGGGTCAAGAGGCTAAAATCTCGGTTAATATGTCCCCAACGTGCTTGAACCATTCCGATTTTTTCATCACTAAAATGATGAATGACCTCGCGCAGATAACTTTTATCGGGAATGAAATCAGCGTCGAAGATCGCTACAAATTCTCCTTTGGAGACTTTCAATCCTTCATGTAGCGCGCCAGCTTTATATCCACTTCGATCGGTACGATGAAGCAAGACAATATCAATGCCTTTTTTCTTCCATCGATCGACGGCTTCTTGGGCAAGTTCGGTGGTGTTATCCGTTGAATCATCAAGGACCTGAATTTCGAGATGATCGTTTGGATAATCCATTTCACAGATCGAGTCGATAAGACGCACCGCTACATATTTTTCGTTGAAAAAGGGAAGTTGTATGGTGACCTTGGGCAAATCTTGGTCAGAAAAGGGCGCCAAAGGAAGAGGATCTTCGCCCGCATACTTGCGGTAAAGATAAACCATGAGATAACGATGCGAACCGTAGAAGGCAAGAATCGCTAAAACAGAGAAGTATGCTATGAGAATGACAATTTTAAAAATGTCGTAATTCATCTATATAACCGCTAGAAAACATACGTAAACAAGACGAGGTCATTTACGTTGATGCAAAGATGACGTCAACTCTTACGGGGTTGCAAATTTTAACTGAAATTGAAGAAATATTTTAATAATGAGTACAAACACAACCGAAAATGATGAAAAGCTCGAAATTCCAGATCGATCGCTTCTAAAAGCGGCGATTATAAGCATGAGACCCCAACAGTGGGTCAAAAATGTTTTTGTGCTCGCGCCCGCTTTTTTCTCGATGCAGTTCCTTCAGATTCCGATTTTGATCCAAAGTTTGGCCGCCGCGCTTTTATTTTCTTTTGGAGCCAGTGCGGTCTACTTGCTCAATGATATCTTTGATATCGAAAAAGATCGTAATCATCCCGTGAAATGCAAACGCCCCATTCCAAGTGGCCAATTACCGATTAAAATCGCCTGGATGATGTGCGCCTTTTTGGGATTGGGTTCGGTCAGCGCAGCGACCTTTATCGACTGGAGATTTGGCATTGCGCTGGGATCCTACCTTACCATGAATCTGGCCTATTCAACGATTCTCAAACACGTTCCTTTTGTCGATGTATCGATCATCGCGACGGGATTTGTTCTACGCGTCTTGGCGGGCTCCTTCGCTATCAACGTATTGATTTCGGAGTGGCTTTTTGTGTGCACCTTTTTATTGGCCCTTTATCTTGGATTGGGAAAAAGACAACACGAACTCAAACTCGTTATGCGCGGAGAAGCATCAAAAGTGCGTAAAGTTCTGGAGCGTTATCATCCTGAGCTTTTGGAATTTGCCTTCCTATTTGTGGCCGGTATTACGATCGCCTGTTACACCGTTTACACCCTTTCGGCATCGCTTCCCAACCAGCCGCTGCGGGTCACGCAAACCCCGTTCAACAGTGTCTATCTTCCCATCACGATCCCATTTACAGTTTTTGGAATCACGCGTTTTTATCAGCTGGTCAACAAAGATTCTCCTGAGAGTCCAACAGATCTCCTTCTTCGAGATTGGCCTTTTATTCTCAACATCCTCGGCTGGGGCGGCTGCGCAATCATTCTTGTGTTTATCTAATGAAGCGTAAAAACGTTCTATTTTTAATCACCGGGTTGGGCCATGGTGGCGCTGAAACCCAAGTTGTTCGCGTTGCGTGCGCGCTAAAAAAAAGAGGATGGATAGTAAGTATTGTTACTATGATCGATCCTCAGTCGGTGGTTTTATTAGAGCAACTAAAGAAGGGCGATGTAGAAATCGAGTCCCTCGGTTTCGGTACTTCTCGCCTCAATAGTTTGCGTTTGCTTCCAAAATTGCAAAGAATTTTGCTCCGAAAAAAGCCCGCCGTTTTATGTTCATTTCTCTTTCACGCCAATATCTTAGGGCAATTTGCTCGGCACCTGGCAGACATTCCACGCTACATTACAAGTATCCGTGGCGCTTCTTTTGGCTCCCAAAAACGGATTAAATTTGCGTCTTTTTTCCACCAATTTGATGACCTAACAACCCTTAACTCCCAAAAGGTGGCCGACTACATGGTGGAGGAATCGATCCTTCAAAAAGACAACATAGAAATTATTCACAACGCGATTTCCTTGGACGATTACCAAGGGCGTCCTCTGGTCCGGAAAAGGGAAAGAGAAAAACTTAAACTTAACGAAGCGACTTTCCTCTTCATCGCGCTCGGCCGCGTCCACCCCGTAAAAGGCTATAACTATCTGGTTGATGCTTGCGCTACAATAGAGAGAGATTTTCGACTTATCATCGTCGGAAAAAATGACGACGATGCCTTGGCCAGACGCATAGAAAAAAGTAAACTCAACAACAAAATTACGCTTTTGGGATTCCGGAGCGATGTCGCCAATTTACTTGCGGCCTCTGACGCTCTTGTTTTGTCTTCAATTTCGGAGGGCCTACCCAACGCTGTCATTGAGGCGCATGCAGCTGGCCTACCGGTTATCAGCACCAACGTTGGCGGCGTAAAAGAAATTATTGTTGAGGGGAAGTCAGGCCTAACCCTTCCGGCTAAAGACGCAAAAGCTCTAGGACTGGCGATGCAAAAATTCATCGAAAGTCCCCCTCACCAACTCAGAGAAATGGGTGCTATCGGGCGAGCCCATATTGAAGACACCTTTGGACTCGATAAGGTTGTCGATCGGTGGGAAGAAATCCTACTCGGCGTTCGCGTTAATCCAGTCCAAAACTAGGGGCCAAATTTCTTTTTCGGCGTTGCGAGAAAGAATCACACGACTGTGATTAAAATCCTCATTAAAGCCCGTCTCCTGACCGCAGACCAAAAATGTATTACTCTCGTTCTGGAAGGCATCTAAAAATAATCTACACCCAGAGGGTGGCGCGATAAAACGGTCTCCTTGCGCGCAAAGAGAAAAAATCGGTATCCTTAACGAGGGCATAAACGCCCGATAATCCTTCCCCCGTCTAGACAAAAAGCGTCCACTTAAATTCCAATCAAACCATTGCTGCATCATATGATAGGTCTCGTTTTTATGATTGGATGCAGCAAGTTTCGCCGGTGTATATCCCAACACCTTGCTAATATATTTCCCGGCGAGAATCGACATATAGTTTTTCAAACCCGTATTTGCACCGAAGGATTGACACGCGAACATCGTAATAGATCTTACTATCTCATGGGCTTGGGGATTCTCAATGAGAAAAATAGTTAGAGCGATTCCGCCTCCGCTGTGGGTGATGCAATGCAGGGGGCCGATTCCCTTCTCGCCTAGATAATCCATCGCGCCTTTTATATCTTCGCGACCCACAACCTCCATATCGTATTTCTCATTTGCCAGAGCGCTCTCACCGTGTCCTCGCCATTCTAAAAGCCAGCCCCCATACCCTTGCTCAGCTAGATAATCTTTTAAGCCCAAAAAAATACTGCGGTCAGAAAAGGTCCCATGAATAAGTAGAATATCGCCAACTTTAGACGCCTTTGGTTCTTGGTACCAAAGTGCCAGCTCCTGACCGTCTTGGGTTTGTACGCAATGGCGATGCATGGAAAGGGCCCAATAGAGGAAACGCGCAACGTTGACCTCTTTAACATCGCGTGAGACCTTGCCACAAGAAGAGTCCTTTATTTTTAGGGACCCGAGAAGTAGGCAAAAAATGGAACTCATTTTAAAAACTCCCTTAACCGAAAAGACGCAAACTCTAGATACGATCTTGCAAATGGCAGGACCTTGGTTAACGGTGCCCCAGCGTAAAAGAATTTGTAAACACGCTGCCGAGATCGACGGAACCATGATCACCAAAGCAAGCTTTGAACTCGATCCCGAGTCCATCGTACGTGTTACAATTCCTGACCCACTTCCCGATTTTGATATGTATGAGTGTCCAGAGCTCATGCGTTATGAAGGCATTTCGGTTATCGAAAAATTGGTATCCATGCCTGGGCGTTTGGATGACACCCCCTTCGATCCGCTGCTCTATGTCGCCGATGGCTTGGGTCTTGACCGTAATATTTTTCAACCGATTTGGAACGCCGAATTTATGCATGGTGGACCATGGTTATTAGCCGAAGATAGCGAGCATGCCTCGTCCTTTCGATCATTAATCATCGATGGGAAAATTCAACTCACATGGGTTGTCCTCATTCCCGAGGCCCATCACACCAGAATCGAGCATGAGGGATTGACATTAGATGTAGCGTTGTCCAAAAAGGTCGGGGAAATTTGCGAGCTACAATTGAGCCCCAAATTTGGTGATGGAATCAAAGAGGCGGACCTCAAAGAATTACCGAATTTAATTTTGGAAGCCCTATCAGAGGCAGGAGTACCGGTTATTGGTGACGTCGAACGCGGCGGTTTTGCTAATCTTGGCGGCGTGAAACTCCGCCTCCTTGCGCTCTATGACACCGGTGGATCGCTTTCGGCGAGCTGGAATCCACCTCACGAATGGTGGCCGAGTGAGGTCGTCGTTCCGCTACGAGAGAAGCCTCAATTATTAGCCAACGAAAAACTATTAAAGCGTGTCTCTCTTAGAGAGTTCACGGTTTCAGACCTCTCCATGAAGTACGTACAAGGCGGACACCCTTGGGTCACACGCGACCAAGACACAGAAAGAGGTGAACATGAAGCTGGCGCGTTTGTGGTGCTCAAAACAGTCAAGGGCGTCTTGGGCCCTGTCGCTATTTTGTCCAATGAGGAGCAGATTGTCGCGCGCGTTTGGGGCGAGGCTTTTCAAAACGAAAAGGAGTTGGAAGAGGAAATTTCTTACCGCCTCGACGAGGCATTTGCTGCTCGAGAAACCTGTTTTTCCGATATGGTTCACACCGACAGCTTCCGACTCATCAACGGGGAGGTCGACGGGTTTCCCGGAATAACGGTCGACAAATTCGGGCCACTTTTTAGAACGACGGTTCGAAGCAAAGGCGTCTTTTCCGGATTTAGTAAACTATTCTACGATGCTCTTCGAGGAATTGACTCGGAAACGATGATCATCGAAGCCGCCCACGGCCAAGATATCCGTATTGAAAAAGGTCTACCTCAGGTAAGAATCTTGGCCCACGGAACCCAACAATTACAAAAAGGTGAGCGACTTATTATTCGCGAACTCGGTTTGAAATATTGGGTAGAGCCTTGGGAAGGAATCGATGTAGGATTCTTTTGCGATCAACGTGAAAACCGACGAAAACTCGGTGGGTTTGTTAAAGCTGGCTCAACCTGGCTCAATTTGTTTTCCCATACGGGAGCATTTTCTATCCGCCTAGCCGAGCTCGGCGCAAAAACGGTAAACGTGGATCTTTCGCAACGTTATCTGGATTGGTTCGAAGACAATCTGAGTCTCAATAAAATGGATCTCGAAAACCATCAATGTCACGCCCAGGACGCGAGGGCGTTTTTGAAAAAAGACAAGTCCAGTTACGATGGTATTATCGTTGACCCGCCCACAGCGGCGGCTGGTGATGGAAGTTTTTGGGCAATCAAGCGCGATTATGAATCGCTCTTACGCCAATGTGTACAAAAATTGTCTCCCGGAGGAACGATGCTGATATGTAGAAATGAACGATCGGCAAAAGGCAGCACAGAAGATTTCGTAAAAAAGATTACTAAACAAAGCGGACGCAAAGCTCACTTTTCTCAAGCCCCTGCTGGATCCGATTTCCCAATTGAGGCTGCTTTTCCAGAAGGTCGTAGCTTCGATGGAATATGGGTTAGGTTGGAGTAGCGCCACTTTTGGTGTAAATCGTCTGGCTGGGAAAGGCGAATCCGCTTCCTGCTTCTTCGACAATTGCCATGATGTCTAGAAGCACTTCTTGACGTATCTCGAGAAAGGTCGCGTAGGCGACGCTTTTAACGAATACGCTGATAAATACATCCAAACTACTTTCGCCCAAACCAGTAAAGGCGATTACTATTGTTTCTGAATCTAACATTTCATCATCTTCAAATCGCGTTCTAAGACCGGCAAGAATCGTTCTCATCTGCAGACTGCTCGTTTCATATTCCAACCCTAGATCCATTCGAATCCGCATCATATTTCTTGCGGAAATATTTTCAATCGATGTCGCAGCCAAGGTTTTGTTTGGGATCGTGATGATCGTCTTTTCAAAGGTTCGTAAACGCGTTGAACGAAGTCCAACGTCTTCTATGATCCCTTCCTTGCTGTTGAATTTTACGTAATCTCCAACCACGAAGGGCCTATCGGTAAAAATCATCAACGAACCAAACCAATTCCCGAGGGTATCCTGGGCGGCCAGCGCAAAAGCCAAACCACCAATACCCAATCCGGCAATAATACTTGAGACTTGATATCCCCACTGCTGCAAAATAGTAAGCGCTGTTACTATGATAAGCACCACGCGCAAAATACGCCGAACCAAAGGAACGAGATGATCATCCATTTTGGAAGCACTTCGAGCGGCAATCACCGTTAGCATTTCGTGTAAAACGTCGATCGAACGAAAAACCATCCATGCTACAAAAACGGCGCCAATCGTTCTCAACCCGAGGGCGATGTAGGCGAAGGTTTGCGGTGGTAGTTTGAGAAAAAGAAGAGAAAACCACAACGCGATCGTTAGGATGAGAAAACCCAAAGGCGCTTCGGTCGCCGCAAGGAGTTTATTATCCCATTCCGTTTTTGTTTTCGTAAGCGCTCGTCCTGCTTTGGTAAAGAAGGAGTGTAAAATAAAGCGCCTAAAAATAAGCGCAAAGACAAAGAGGAGCCCAAATATTATAATTCGCCATACGCTAATATTGAAAATGCTCAGGTTCAAAATGGGATCGATGAAATCGATTCCAATACTTACATCGGGATCTTCTCTGTTGGCGATCGTCTGTGCAAGAAGCGGAAAGGGAGCGAGATTACTCACAAACAAGACAAAGAAAGGAATGCTTTTTTTAATCTTCAAAATTTTGAAAGATGTTCGCTCGCAGATTGTCGATTTTCAGGAGAGGTATTGGGATTGTTGAGCAAGAGTCGAAAATTTTCTTTTGCGGAATTGGGATCCCCAAGTTCGATCTGGCATAACGCAATTTGCAAGGTCGCATCCTCCACAGCTTCTGGATCGTTCAAGGCTTGTTTAAATTCTTCGATGGCTTCTTCGTAAAGACTCATTTGGACATAGGTTGAGCCGAGTTCAATATGCGTATTTATATACTCACCAAAAGAGGCATCGTTGGCGACATTAATCGACTGAAAGGCGTTGGTAAGACTCACATTTCCGAAAACGTTTTCTTCACTCGCCAAATCATCCTGTTTGATATCGGGAGGTACGGCGTTGAGATGAGGGTTGGTTTGGGAGGTCTCAAACAAGAGGTCAAACATATCGTCGTCGGCCTCAAGGCTCAGAATATCGGAATCGATCGTCAATAGGTCATCGAGTTCGACGTCCAAATCGATAGCTAAAAGTTCGTCGTTGGTTATTTCTTGCGCGTCGGTAATAATTTCGCTGCTACCCGTTAAGGCGGGGTCTTGCTCAATATCGAGAAAGCCTGTGGAAATTTCATCGAGGCTTTTATTGATGGATGCCTCGAAGGTTTCCGACGGAGAAGGACTTCTTGGGAGGGGTTGATAACTCGCTCCTGTTGGAGCGTCATCAAAACCGTGGGCGAGTTGTGCCTCACGAATAGCTGGCACACCGGAGGGGCTCGTCGTGGTTTTTGGACCCGCAAAAAACACATCGTCGCTGATACCGCAAATATCGATAAAGGCTCGAACAACGTCGGGGTTTGCGCATAGGTTAAGCGCTTTCCTAACGTGCTCGTTTGCTTTAGCTGGATCTTTTAATTGGACGAAAATTCTTGCGAGTTCAACCATTTGTCGAGCGGCATCATTAACATCATTTTTCTTTATCAAAACACCGGCGAGTTGTTCGCGCGGTCCAGGTTCATTGGGAGCTAAATCGATAGCCTTTTGAAGAACGTCTTTGGCTTGGTCTAACAAGTTATATTTAATGAAAACTTCTGCTTCGGCGAGGATTTCGTTTACACGTTCAACATCGAAATCAGAAAGAATGGGTTCAAGATTGATATTAGAAATAGAAGGAGGTGCATCCAGTTCGGGATCAACATCTAAAAAGGCAATATCAGCGACAGGTTTTGGGGCTTTATCGTTTCCTCTAAAGGTCGGGATTTCTTCTATATCGTCATCGTTTCCTCTAAAGGTCGGGATTTCTTCTATATCGTCCAAATCGAAATCATCAAATCCCTGCATTGCATCTTCTGCAAAATCAAGAAAATCGTTGTTTTGATGTTGGGCATTATCCGTCAATCTGTCTTTTTCTATGATGCTCGTATTTTCAGCAAGATGATCCTCTTCAAAATCATCGTCATCTAGAAACATAACGCCGGCGAGAGAATCGGTTTCTAAGGAAACCTCTTCAGGCACTTCCAGGAAGGGAATCGGCGCTGGAGCCACCTTCGTTTCGGAGATCCCAAGAATCTTAATCGCTTCTTTATCGCTGGAATCGATGCGAAGGATGGTCTGATATACTTCACGCACTCTGGCGGGATCAGCTTTTAAAATTTGCGCCAATTGCTTGTATACGAGGACGGATTTAGCATTTTCATTGAGACGATGAAAAGTGGCTCCGAGCAACTCTAGGGTCTCAACCTCTTCGGGATCGGTTTTGAAACATACTTGAAGATGACGAAGGGCTCGTCGGTTATCACTACGTCCATGGTAGATTTTGATAAGTACTTTTCGCACATCCCTTTGTTCGGGAGCGAGAAAGACAAGGCGTTCGCTAACCTGCACAAATTCATCAATTCGACCTTCGTTCTGAAGTTGTTCACCAGCGTTGAGGAAGTATTGAATGGCGCGATCTCTGAGACCGTTTTTCTCACAGCGCTCGGCGAGTTGAATTTGAATTCCGACGTTATCGGGATCCACGTCAACCATTTTTTCGAGAATGGAGAGGTGTGCGGAGGTGTTTCCCTGTTCTTTGTAGATGCGCTCGGCTTTGGAAAAAGACCTCAGGGCGTCTTTTGATCTCCCGTATTGAAAATAAGCGCTTCCCAGATACTGATGTAGGGTGGCGTCTTCGGGCGCAATTCTGAGAGCTTGTTTATAGATCGCTGCGGCTTTTTCGTGGAAATCCTCGTCAGCGTATTGCTTGGCAACGATGCGGTATTCGCCCAGGGCTTCATCAAGTTTGGAGAGTTTAACGTAAATATCTGCCATTTTTAGGCGGGTTCTCTTGTCTGAGGGGTCATCCTCAACAAGGAGTTTAAATTCTTTTATTGCCCGGTCGAGGTTTCCCTTTCGAACAGCTTTTTGTGCAGCCGCGACCGTCTTTTCACGTTTGAACGCCAACTTAATTCCTACTTCAGTCCCAACTTACCTATTAACACGTTCAACGAATTCGCCGTTTCGCGTGTCGACTTTGAGAACTTCGCCCGTTTTTACATACATAGGAACGAAAACCACAAGACCCGTTTCGGTTGTGGCGGGTTTTGAACCGCCTTGGACGGTATCGCCTTTATGACCCGGTGTGGTTTCGGTGACGGTAAGTTCAATAAAAGTCGGTGGCTCGACGCTAATAGGTTTTCCATTGTGAAAAAGAACATCCACTTCGAGATTATCTTTTAAGTAAGGTAGGAGCGCTTCCACAGCGTCTTTAGAAATGTTTATTTGCTCGTAGGTGGTCACATCCATGAAAACATAGTGCGGATCGTCGATGTACAGATACTGCATTTCTCGGGCTTCCAGTGCTGGCTTTTCAACCTTATCGCCACTGCGAAAGTTTTCGTCGAGGACGCGACCCGTAATAAGGCTTTTCATTTTTGTTTTTACGAACGCAACGCCTTTTCCAGGTTTAACATGTTTACATTCAACGATAATAAAGGGTTCGCCTTTAATTTCGATTTTCAAGTTTTTCTTAAAGTCATTCGTACTATACATAATTAAAGCATCTCTTTTTCAACGAAAGGGGAAATCAGTCTGAGCATCGTTTGTCCCCGTCCTACATCAGCAGTCTCGGATAAGGCAAGAATCAATAAATATTCCTCAGCAACAACGCGGGCAAGGGTTGTAATCGGTCCGGTCGTGATGCTCACTTCATCGATGTTTCCGCCGTCATAAATTTGAAGGCGACGAAACTTGCCCAGCATATTACTAAGTTCAACGGCAACGGCTCCCATTTGAGGCAGTTCGTTATCCCAGACAGAATCGATTGGAATACCATCGAAGCCGATTAGCATACAACCAAGAGCGCCATCGATATTTGTAACCACACGGTTTAATTTTTCTTTGAACATCATGAATCCTAAATTTCGATCTTAACTAAGTTTTGTACAAAGCGTGTACGTGGTCAAGTTCTGTTTTACTCACCTAATCTGAGGATTTCCTCATAAACTTGCGTTATGGGAACCTTATGTTTTATCGCAGCCTGAGAGCAATCATCGAACTCGGGACTACGTTTGATGGGTTTATCTCCCCAACACCCGACCTTAACACGAATCGTGCCAAATTTCGTCTCAATTTTTTCGATTTTTCTTTTTAATTTGATCCGCTCAATCTCACTTCTTCTCAAGCCAAAGCTCGACGTTTCTCTAAGAATTTTTTCCGCAAAACGATCGCCGTCTCTCCTATCACAAAGCACGTTCAGTCGGATCCCAACACGACCTTTTTTCATCTGAACCGAGTCTTGAACCACATCC
>JALSKP010000632.1 GCA_026988815.1 Myxococcales bacterium
TGCCACTCTTATTGGGATTGGTGCCTATTTTTTCATCAATAGAGCCGGCCCGATGTCGCAGGATAAGATCCCCACCAAGGAAAAAACATCCGAAAAGAAGGACCTCGACCCCGAGGTAAAAAAAGATATCAAGAAGGACGAAAAGAAACCCAGCAAACTATTGACCTTTGACGTCACAAGTTCACCTTCCGGCGCAACGTTGATTTTAAATAAGAAGAAGCTCGGAAAAACACCACTTACTTTTTCGCTCATGAGTTCCAAGCTACCCGCCTCTTTCATTCTTCGAAAAAAGGGGTATGAAGATTACAATGGGAGTTTTGATGAGCGTTTTCAAAAACTGGAAGCGTCTCTACTCCCCAAGTATAAAAAATCGAATGAAAAGAAACGAAAAAAGAAAAAGCGGAAAAAAAAGTCCTCTGATAATAACGTTCCTGCCTTCGATTAAAACGTCCTCTCCGGAAGCAATATGACCGAAAAATTCACGGATCCCCTTCAAGAATCGAGAACCGTCGTTCTACCCACCGGTAATGCAGCGGACCAAATTGGGGCCATTTTAGACCGACCCGATGCCGATGCGTTTATCGCTGCTATCGATCCCCCCCTGCTCCATAATTTGATATCTTCTGCTGGGTGGGAGGAAGCCATCGACCTCATTCCTTTTATTACCACCTACCAGCTTCAAGTGTGTGTGGACCTGGATTGTTGGACCAAAGAATCCTTTGATACCGATGCGTTAGCGCCTTGGCTTGCAGCGTTGGTTAGTTCCACCGACGATCAAAAGTTTGCCTCCACATGTCGCGACCTGGATCCAGAAATTCTCGCGATGTTTTTTAAGGAAAATCTAAAGGTCGGCGAGATGAGCGAGGAGGGCGACGTTCCCGACGAGTTCTACCACTTTGAGGTCGAAACCAGTCCTGATGGCGTCTACGCTTTGGTGTATCCCGAGGATGATGCGACAGCAGATCTTCTGCGCAATATTATTAAGCGCCTCTACCATAGCGATCGCGTTTTAGCGTGGACCCTTCTCGAAGCATGTCGATGGGAGCTCATGTCGCCGATGGAACATGAAGCCTTGAGATGGAGGAATAGTCGTCTCGAGGAATACGGATATGTGAGTCGCGATGAAGCCTTTGAAATCTATCATTTCATTCCTCCAAATTGGTTAAGACGGAGCCTTGAAGAGGGAACCTATAAAGCGAAAATCAAAACCGAAATTCGTCCTGATAATCTTCCCGTCGTGGCGCAATTGGAGGAAGAAGAAGACTTCTTTTTCTTCAAATCCTTGGAGAGAATTACCGATGAAGAGGTTAAAAATCGCCTACGTGTCGAGTTCATCACTTTGCAAAACAGGGCCGCGATCGCCGAAGGTGTCAGACCGGGAGACATTCAAAGTGCACGCTCTACAGTACGACGTACAGCCGGTTACCTAAGTTTAGGCCTGTCCTTTATCAGCCGAAATGATATCAATGAAGCCGTCAAATTGCTCAGTATCGTCAAGCTCGTTGATGTTTTTCGTTCTGGGTTTAGCGCGCTTTCTACAATTTCCAAAAACGCGGCGAAGTTGCGATACCGACCTAGCCTTACGCTTATTGATGGGGAAAAATATTCCTTGTTGAGTGCCAGCGAAGGCGAACTGTTATCTCACCTCTCAAAAGCGCGTCCCGAGTTTGTCGACGATCAAAAAGTGGAAGTCTTCAAAGAGCAAAAGCAGCTCGATAATGTCGCCCTACGCGTTGCACTTATTGCGGTCAAACAAATTATAATCTTCAATGCTTTTGGGATTTCTCCCCAGCAACTTAGTAATATCGCATACGATAAGAATAATCTAAGCACCCCTGATGTGGTGACTTTCGATTTTATTCTTCGCACCGCTCTCGCCCAATCTCTCACTGGTGGAACGGATTTTTTCTCGCCGCTTTCTGATGAGCAGTTGAAGAGTTTACCTTCTCAGATACGCAAAAAAGAATGGGAGGAGGATCCCGTAGGTTATTTCGAAAGCATTAATGGCGCCATCCTAACCGTGCTTCCCGCGAATACAATACGCCTTGTCGGCAGTTGGTTCAAAGGCGTCTTGGACGATTTAGAAAACGAGTTCTTAACCCTTGCGTCCATTGAAAAGCCTGAGCTATTTGCCTCCATTATACTCATCGCAAAGAACGCCTAATCAAGGGCATCCGAATAAAAATCAACACCGATTGGGCAATGGTCTGAGCC
Organism: Myxococcales bacterium; assembly: GCA_026988815.1. Lineage (GTDB taxonomy): Bacteria > Myxococcota_A > Bradymonadia > Bradymonadales > Bradymonadaceae > CALJNB01. The sequence continues at coordinate 2,215 of JALSKP010000632.1, forward strand.
CAAGATCTTGGGCAAAATGAAGGCATCGCTGACCAGCGCGTTGGCCGCCGGCGAGGCCAAAACATAGTCGATCCGCCAACCAATATTTCGCTCTCGACACCCCGATCGCTGACTCCACCAGGTATAATGGTGGGGATCTTCGCAGCGTTCTCTGAAGGTGTCCACATACCCTTGGTCCAAGAAAGATTGGAAACTATCTCGCTCGATTTGTAGAAATCCGCTGGATTTTTTGTTCCCCTTAGGTCGGGCGATATCTATTTCTTCGTGGGCTGTATTAAAATCACCAACAACAAATAAGGCCTCGTTATCGGCGTGAAGAGGCGCGAGTTTTTCGATGACCGCCTCATAAAATTCTAGCTTGAAGGGAACCCTACTTAAATCGCGATTTTTACCGGAACCGTTTGGGTAATAACCATTTGCAACCCAAATTTTTCCGTGACGCGTTAGGATAAAACGCGCCTCACGATCGAACTTTTCAATTCCCAAACCCATGTGAATCTCGTCTGGTTCATTTTTAAAAAAGGTTCCCACGCCCGAATATCCCTTTTTTTCAGCTTCAGCCAATACACTCCCATACATGCTTGTTTTCAGGTAGTTCGTTGGAATCTGATCACGGTGGACGCGCGTTTCTTGGAGGGCAAAAATATGCGCGCCGCTGTGCTTGAGGGTGTCCTCAAATCCTTTTCTATACGTGGCCCGTAATCCATTTACGTTCCAAGACAAAAGACGTCTAGTACCGCGTTTTAGTGTTCGAATGCGTTTCATATATACCATGCAATGGGTGAGCGTTTGTAATTTAGCATCCGGTATTGAGCAACCTCAACTTTATGTTATGTATACCGACATATTTGACATGGTGAAAAATTGAGATCGTACTTAAAACCTCTTGCTATGGCGGCGCTAAAATCGGTGGGCTGGAAAGTCACTATCGAAGAAGAAACGCCCAAAAAATGCATCATTATCGCAGCGCCTCATACCTCGAATTGGGACGGCCCCTATGCTATAAGCACAGGGCTCATCCTCGATCTGGATATGAATTGGTTGGGAAAACATACGCTTTTCAAAGGACGATGGAAGGAAGTTATGGAGTTCTTCGGAGGCATTCCAATTGACCGAAGCCGATCTGGAAATTACGTCGAGCAATTAGCCAAAGAATTTCAAAAACGAGACAACCTGAGACTTGTTATCGCTCCCGAAGGAACGCGTTCTTTTACCGAGTACTGGCGGTCGGGATTCTATCACATCGCAAAAGCGGCCGACGTTCCAATTGTAGCTGGGTTCCTAGACTACAAAAAAAAGGAAGCTGGTTTAGGAAAAATAATCTACCCCATCGGTACCCTTCAAGAGGTTTTAGCCCAACTCCGAGAATTTTACGAAAGTAAAGAAGGTTACAATCCAGCCTGGTTTGGGCCCATTCGTTCACGCAGCGAAGCCCAAGCCTAACCATGAGCTATCTATCATTCTGCGATAAGCGAATAAGGCGAGCATGAATGATGTTGAAAATCAAATCGATCAAAACCTCCTTTCTATCTTTGTTACATTGGTATTTCTGGAAAAGCAGTCGAAACGCTTTGTCCGACACCCAAATCATTTCATGGTAATTTCCGTGGACGCGATCTGCGCGAACAAATGCAACCACCGTCTCGAATGTGGTGATCGAATTAGACGGTGCAAAAGGTTGGATCGCACTTGATAACCAATACGTTGTTGAAATTCGCTGAACGATCACGACCATCGATCCGAACAGCAGGTTTCCAATACCATAAGAGCTATGCACAAAAAAACATCGCGAGGCGATCAATGCCCTATGTTTACCATCGTAGAAGTTTTGCGGTAGGAGAACATCTTTCTCGCTTTTGAAAAGAAGCGACTTAGTTGAATACCTTACCCTTGGTTGTTAGAGTGATTGCAAATATTAGTGATAAAATTGTGATTATAGATCGCGTGAATACCGAAAAAAACGGAACCTATTTCGTTGAATATAACGTGGCTGATGAGGCAGGAAATAAGGCCGACATGATTCAAAGAGAAGTCTTCGTCGGCTCGAAAAAAACACAAATGCGCGATGAAAATCCTCCCGTGATCACTCTGAATGGCGAAGAAAAATTGACCCTTCATCTCGGCGACATTTACACAGAATTGGGCGCCAGTGCGGTCGATGACCGCGATGGTATAGTAGACGTGGTGATGAGCGGAATTGTCGATAGCACTATCCCTATGCACTACATTCTTAGTTACTCGGCCCAAGACAAGGCGGGAAACAAAGCCAAGGTAGAGCGTGAAGTAGAGGTTCTTGACGGCGCTCCTATTCGTCATAATGGCGTCCAATATTTCCAAGTTGAGTCTCTACTCACCGGTAGGACTTGGTTGGACCGCAATGTGGGGGCAACGAAAGTGTGTGACGCTATTGATGATTCAGCCTGTTTTGGCGATTTCTACCAATGGGGAAGAAATAGCGATGGGCACCAAAAAAGCAATTCCGCGCAATCCGATGTTCCTGTTCAAGACCTCTTCAATGCCGGCGCTTCTTTTATTACTTCGGACTCCCAAGGTGGAGCAGATTGGGTTGCCCAGGGCATGGATGATGACGGTAGTCTTCGATCGATGAATTGGAGTAAAACCGATGGTAGTAGCGTTTGCCCACCCGGATTTAGAGTCCCTTTGGTTGATGAACTAAGAAATGAATTATTGGGAGAGGGGAGTGCGATGGTTAAAAATAGTGCCGACGCTTTAGAAACGGTTTTGAAACTTCCAGCGGCAGGTCTTCGCGGGACTGGCGGAAATGTTTCCTTAGGTGGAGAAATTCTAAGCATGTGGACCGCATCGACGCTTCTTGAAGGGGAGGCTACGACGGCTCAATATCTTGATATTACCAGCGATTTTATCGGGTTTGGAAGTAGCGCCTACCGCGCAAATGGTCTTTCGATCCGGTGCATTGAGGATTGAATCTTAAGGTAGTAAAGAAGAAATGAGGCGATTTCGGAATCGGTCAAACCTGCAAGAAACACGAGATTGATCTTTTTATGCGGGCTTCATTTTTTCGGCATTTACGTACTATGATGCATCCCCAGAAGACACGGAAACTAAAGCGGGTCGCAGCGTCCTATCACCCGATTTCCAACCAGACCTCAAACACTTAACAATCTTTCCCTTCTTAACCGAATCCGACGCTTCGGCCGAAATCGCCTCGTGGCGATCTGGTAAAAAAGCGTCCCCTGCAAGGGGTTCCAAACGCTCGATATCCTGGCGAGCAAAAGCTGGGTCAAAACTTTTTCTCAATCCAACCAGGCCCTCCTCCATATCGGCCTCAGCAAACTGGATTGCGTCATCAAGGGCATCCAGTGGAGGCTAAATAGTTAGCCCAAACGAAGGACCGCCAATGCGCTTGATAAATGTCAATAAGATTTAACATACACGAAGAGGTTAATATGAGGCCAAAGCCCCCAAACGAAGATATCGAGGCCGCTCTAAAGTATCCCCACTGTCCAATCTAGGCTCCTTTTCAAATCGAATAAGTAAGCCAGTTTACCATTCTAAACATTTCGTTTCGACTAACGCTAAATGGATTGGCGGCTTCCATTAATCTCGTAAATAGGCCGTGAGAAGTCTGAAATTATCATCGTGAAGCTCTCCTAACTTGAGGAAAGCTCGACCCATTTGTCTTTCGATATCTTTGTAACGCTCCTTTTACCGAAACGTCGCGTGTTCGCTCACGATGCACACACCACCGGTTGCCTTTGAAACCGTTTGACGTTTTTTCGACCTTTTCGGCGGTCAAGGGGTAAACGGTCGGTCCTGAAAGTAAACGTTGCCAGCGATTGTTTTTCCTTTCAAAAATTCTCGAAATTGTGTTTCGCTTATCTTGGGCGCAAATAGCGAAAGATCGCCATTTATCTCCGTTAAGTTCTTAAGTTCCTCAAGCGATTCTAACTGATCTGCGTCGACTATAAGTTCCCCCACATATTCCAAGTCTTGCAATCCATTGAAGTTTTTGATGGGGATAAATTCCAGGTTGAGTCCCTTTTCAACACGACGTAAACTTCGGAAGCCACTTAGATCTGTTAATATCGGGGCGTCGACAATCTGCATATCATTTTTTACAAGCGTAAGATTAGCGAAAGTGTTCACATCCACAAGATTAGGAGTTCTTCGTATAATCAGGCTCGCTATCGGGCCCATTTCACGGAGCGAATCCAAACCGGTAATTTTTGTTCCGGGATATTCCACAACTTGGATCGGCGACAACGAGACTTCACACCCAAGTAATTCCTCAAGATTAGTGTCGGGTTCGAAAATAAATTCGGGAGGCAACGCCTCACAGACTTTCGAGGTGCGCTGATCGCTTACATTCAAGGTATCATCCGCGTCATTGAGATCGTTTACCACGATGTCCTTTTCGGTGCTCGTATCATTGACCGACGACATGTCGGGAACATCCTGAGTGTTATTGTCGGACGAGCACGCCGCTAGAAAAGCGAGTAGAATTATCATTAATTTGGTTTTATTTCTCATATTTATGTTCTGGTCCTGCAAAGCTTATTTTTCAAACGCTAGGGGGTAAAAGGCTCGCCTTGGAATAGAATTTCTCCACCGATGGCTTTTCCTTTGAGGAAATCTCGGAACTGAATTTCGGTTATTTTTGGTGCCGAGAGCGAAATGTTTCCACTGATTTCAGTCAAATTTTCTAATCCGTCAAACGATTCTAACTCAGCAAGACGCAAACCAAGTTCGCCGACAAACTCCAAGTTTTGTAATCCATCGAAATTTTTAATGGCCATTGAGGTTAAACTAAATCGGCTCTCAACCCGTCGTAAGCTTCGGAACCCTGTAAGGTCTCTCAGTTTCGGCAAACTGTTCATACTAAGACTTCGTTTTACAATCTCCAGATTCGCCAAAGTATCAATATCCAATAAGTCCGGGTTTCGATTAAAAGACAAATTTGCCTTTGGGCCCATTTCACGCAAAGAATCTAAACCCATGATTTCTGCCTCAAAATAATCAACGAACAAAATGGGTGAGAGCACGATTTCACATCCCTCTAATTCCTCTAGATTTATCCCTGGTTGAAAACCTCCGTCTGGCGATTCACAAACGTTTGACATGTTCTGATCTCTATCACCATCGATGAAGTCATCACTTGTGTCATTTGTTACCACGTCTTTTTTATTCACATCTTCTACCGATGTATCCGGCCCGAACTTCCAGCCTTCGACATCCGTGAAAGTTTTATCGGATGAACAACCTACCCCAAAGGCCAACGCGATAATCAAAATTTGGTCTCGTACTTTCATAATTATTGCTCTTTTATCGGGTTTCCTTTGCCTGTTCTAACCGTAATTTCAGTTGCTAAAGTTCCGATACATTCCGTTAAGTCTTGAACAACCCGGATTGCTTCTCCGGCCAATTGGCGAGTTAATAAAATAGTTCTTCCACCTCCATCCCCCAGCTCGATATCGCTGGAGTCGTAGATTCGGATCCTTGCCCCTGGGACGGAGTCAAAGAGGGCGATGAAATTTTCTCCTTCGATCGGAGGAATAACTTTAGGTGTCGGGACATTTCCACATGTTATAGGCGGAGGGATGTCCGCAGGGATTGACGTGGTACATAAGGTTTGGCGGACTTCTAAGGTGTCACTGAGTTGGTAGGGTTGAGCGAATTGTTTTTTATGATTCCATCTTCTAGAATTCCAAGCCCATGTGAAGTTATGCTGCCCTGCTGTAGCGTCGATGTCGATAACAGATCCTTGAACTATTTGTTTAAGATGGAACTCCGTTTGTCCCTCATAAACCGTTGGAATGCGTACCTTCGGCATCGGTGATGGCGCTGAATATGCGCTCTCTTGCGCTGAGAAAGGACTCTCTTCGCCGCAAATGCTTTGCCTTGCATTGAAGATGTCGCCAATAACATAAGGTCCGCCAAAGCCAACTGTTGTTCGTTGATAAGCCTCCGATATAAATTGATAGGTAGACGCACCATTTTTTCCGACTAAGATCGTAGCGCCAGGAATATGTCGCACACCAACACTCTCGCCACACTCATGAACCGTTCCTATGCTTGGTTTTGGGAGGCCGTTTGGATAATCCACAGTGTGTGGCCTCACACGGACCGAAAAAGAAGGTAAAGAACTTACATTACCCACGCGTTGAATCGCGGTAACTAATTCCCCGTCAGATAAAGTCGGAACATTTATGGATTGCCCGGCTGAGTTCCAAACCATTTCGGAAGCGACGATTTGGCCATCAATCGAAATATCAACTGTCGCGCCTGGGACCGCGCCTTTGACATGGACGGATTCAGTGCACTCGTAAAAAGGACCCACTAAAATCGGAGGAGATAAGAAGCCAGCGTCTTCGTTCGGGATATCATCAGTTTCCGTAGTTGTCGGAATAGTAAAAATAGGGTCCTCATTGCACATAAGCTTCAGAAAGCTGATATGCGTCTGATACAAAGCGGGATCTTCGCCGTTAGAGGGCATTGTACCGCCGTTTGCGACCGAGGTGCCTAGCACCCACCGTGTTACAATATCCAGGTGTTGCTTGCGACAAGACGGGGAATCGCGTACCGGCGGTTCCGTTGTGGCATTGGGTACAGTCCCCAGAGTTTACTGCAGGAAATCGATTGGCCGGAATAGGATATGGGTTTTGATACCAATTAGGGTGAACTATTGGTTCGGGCCAGGCATCGGAATTGATCGAAGTCGCTGCTAATAATGATTGGAATGCAGGATCGTTGGGATGGACAATAAATGGGTTTTCCCCCCCCGTGGCAGTCGCTACACACACCACCACCGATGAAGTCGTCTGTTAACGTCCCGTGATTAATCCACTGGCTATCCAGCACGACATCAGGCACTGGCACATCGTTAGCGAGACATTCTTCAATGTAGTCGCTACCTATATTTGTTGTACTCAACGCGCTAATTATGTTTGAGGATTCTTTGCTGGGATTTAATTTCAAAATACGGCGTTGGTATTGTGAATCCATCACTTGGTTGATGAAGTTATCACTAATGTAGACCCCAACCTCTTCCTCGGCCGCTCTCTTTAGTAAGGCTTTGATATGATGGAAATTTTCGAGAACAGGATCATTCTTATAACAATAGGTCGGAACCGGATCGCCCAGGGCTTTTGACCATTTTAGAATTAGACGATGTTGATTGGCGAGGATTTCTTCTCGGTTGGGTTCAACGGTTTTACCTTTGTCGGTAATGAGAACACCATGCCCGGTAACGACGATGTCGACATCCGACGCAATTGGCTCAATGGCGGTGCAGACCGGTTTTGCAGATATAGTGGGCTCGTCTTCAGACGTACACCCTTGATTTAAGAAAATGCCGAGTAGCACTATTGCCGCGATTTTTCAATTTTTCGATTTCATTCGTTGTCCCCCATTCCTCCAGTGGGACCTCTGGAAGATATCAAAACAGTTGGTTTGGCGCAAATCAGGATCGCTAATGTGTAAGTAACAAATGAAATGTCCGGTCTAAATAGACTCAAGTTCGTCGTAAAAATGACTCACACGCAATACCTCCATTCCAAAAAGACGACATATCTAATGGGGAGAAACACGACACTTCTAAATGGGTACTACATGGTAGAAGCGCATATTCTAAATTATGTTAAGAAAAACCACGCTGCGATTTGGGTAACCCACGATCAGGAACAGATCCGGCGCTTGCGAGACGCCTCCTCCAATTCTGTTTTTGAGATGGTAAAAGGCGAGCTCGTGGCAAAGGATTAAGTCGATGATGACCTTAAGTTTTCTAGATTTGGGAATCGCCTCGTTATTGATCCTCGCCTTATCATTCCTCAATTTTTGACTAAAACTAGGCCAGGTAAAATCAATATTGATCGCTTCATTAAGAAGCGTGGTTCAGCTTTTATTGGTTGGATATGTCTTAAAATTCGCGTTTCTAAACATAAGCCCCGTGTGGGACCTTTGCTATTTTACTCTTCATGTTTTTGGTTGCCAGCCGCGAAGTTATGTCTCGCCCGAAGTTAACCTTTGGCGGTCTATGGGGATATTCTGTAGGTGCGCTTTGGAAAAACTTAGCGAGGCAGCATGGCGAGAAAAAGATGTGATTGAGGCCCGATTAATGCTTGGACAGACACCAAAAGAGGCGATGTCCGATATCGCGAAAAGTAGCATTCGCAGCGCCTTGATTCCGATCATTAACTCGATGTCAATCGTCGGCTTGGTGAGTTTACCTGGAATGATGACAGGTCAGATTCTCGCGGGCGCAGATCCTGCCGAGGCTGTAAAATACCAAATTCTTATCCTGTTCATGATCGCAGCTGGCGTCGGATTCGGATCTATCGCCGCGATAAAACTGGCCCTTCATCGTTTATTTGATGAACGTCATCGCCTGAGACTCGACCGCTTGACGACCAAAAGCTGAATTGGAAATAGAGAAAATATGTTGGTAGTCTCCTTTAGAATTAAGGAAGAATAATGAAGGCCCTTCTCCTCATCTTATGCTCGATTGTGGTTGCTTGTAATGGCGGCGGATCTGAACCGTCCCAAAGTGAACCCAAGGATAAAGACCTTGAAAATGCCTTTTTTGTTGCAACCAATGGCGATGATGAAAACGTAGGCAGTTTTACCAAACCTTGGAAGACGATCGCCTTTGGTGTATCAGGATTAAAAGCTGGCGATCACCTTTTTATCAGGGAAGGAATCTACAAGGAGACCATCATTATTGAAGGCCTCCACGGCGAGGAGACCCATCCGATCACTATCTCGGGATACGAAGATGAGCGACCTATTGTTGATGGAAAGGGTCTTGTACCTTCCTTATGGGAGCCCCTTGTTGATATCAAAGATGCGCAGCATCTTTTTCTTGAACAAGTTGAAATCAGAAACTCTAGAGGCACAGGAATACGTACCAATGGCGAGGTTCATCATCTGGTCTTTCGTGATATCTGGATGCATTTCACGGGGTACGATGGCATTCAAATGGAAAATAGTAACTTCATGACCGTCGAAGATAGTCGCTTTTGGGATACCAATATCGTGAACGATATCACCGGAGATTGGTACGAGGAGCACAATTGGGGAGGTGCGATTCTGGCATCTGGAGACCCTGATATAGGTCTTCCCCCCGCCCATGATATTCGAATTCTTAATAACGAAATTTATCAAAGCTACGGAGAGGGGATTAATATTTTCGGGCACCTAAAAGGCGCCCTGATTGAGGGCAACACCTTCGTCGATTGTTGGGCTCCGTGTGTTTTTACACCGAATTCCGAAGGCGTGGTGATTAATCGTAATCTGGTTTACCAAACCAATGACACACGTTTTTTACGTGATGGCCAACCCGGAGCCGGCATAGCCTTTCAAAACGAACAAGCACCCGATACGACTCGACCTGGCGCGGTGAGAGATATCGTTGTGACCAATAATCTTGTTTTCGGCTGCTCGAATAACCTCGCCTTCTGGCACGACGGATCTGTGGACAGCATCGAGAATATTTTGGTCGCACATAATACCTTTGTTGATGCGAAAGCGAATGACAACGATGGGAGTTCTGTATTCATTGTTGATGCGGAATATAAAAATATTCGAATCGAAAATAATATCTTTCTTCAAGAATCATCGAAGGGAGATTTTGGCTATTCGGCGGCCTTAGAAGGCGTCATTTTTTCTCACAACTTATGGTATCCAGGTTTACCGCCTGAGAACATGCGGAGTGAGGATGATGTCTACGAAGATCCTCTTTTATCAAGGACCGGTTCCACGCTTGCGAGTGAGCTTAAGTCTTCCTATTTTCAAATCGGAGAAGCGTCTCCCGCTAAACATGCTGCAAAATATTTGGATGATGTTAGGAAGGATTTTGAAGGTTTGCGGCGAGATGCGCAGC
>JALSKP010000633.1 GCA_026988815.1 Myxococcales bacterium
AATCAATTGCACATCACGGCCTGCTCATCGCGTTGATAACGTCTGCAATATTAGCGATTTTCCTCTTATTCGCTGAGCCTTTTTTCTTGCTAACGGGACAGTCTCCTGAGGTCTCCCGCATTGCCACTCAATATTTAAACGTCCTATTCCTGGCCGTCCCGGCTCAGCTATGTTTTTTTGCCCTACGAAATATCAGTGACGGAAACAACGACGCCTTAATCGCCACACTTATCGCAGGTGCCTCGGCGCTCCTCAACATTCCCCTCGACTACGCATTAATCCTCGGAAAATGGGGGCTACCCGCCTATGGCGTTGCCGGAGCGGCCTTAGCGACAAGCCTTCTAAGCTGGATGAATTTAGTAGTTCTATTTGCTTATTTACATTTTTCAAAAAAATATAGATCGTTAAACTTACTCTCCAAACCGGTTTTCAGCAAAACCTTATTATCCTCGATCATCAAAGAAGGCATTCCTTTGGGCGCGGCCATCGCTGCCGAAATGGCTTTTTTTGTTGTCCTCACCTTCGTTATTGGTCGCATCGGAACGGTGGAGCTTGCGGCCCATCAAGTCGCCCTCAACGCTACCGCCGTCGCATTCATGGTTCCCCTAGGTTTGTCTTTTGCCATCGGAATTCGTATTGGCGATTTGCTCGAAAAAGGAGATGTAAAAGGCGCGCGCGAAGCGTGGAAAGCATCCATACTTATCTCAATTTCCTTTAGTGTTCTCTCATCGCTCCTTTTTCTTTTTCTTCCCGAAGCTATTGTCGATCTCTACGATCAAAAAGGCAAGGTCAAGGAACTTGCGATTTCACTCTTGCTGGTGGCAGGCGCTTTTCAATTTGCAGATGGTTTACAAGTCGTCGGCGTAGGTGCATTACGAGGTTTAAAAAAAGGCCGCATCGCATTCAGAAATACAATGATTTCCTTCTGGGGAATCAGCGCCTTTATCGTTTACTGGCGCTATCTGGAAAAAGACCTCGTAGGAATTTGGTATGCGATGTTACTCGCTTTGGTTATCGCAACCCTATTCCATCACACAAAAGTGTGGAAAGAGCTGCGTTAGTCGATATCGTAATTCAGAATAAGATCTGTTGCATTTGAGTTAAGACTTTTTAATTTCAAATCAATTTCGGGGTTGAGCGGAGAGGTCAACGACAAGCCTTTTTCGAAAGAAAGCAAAACCAAACGACGTGTCCATCGATCGAGTTCAAGTGAAGGTAAGAGTTGAGAATTCCACTTACTTTTAGCGTCCGAGGTCGAAAGGGAGACAGACTCGATATCAAATACAATCCTTCCTTCGACAACGGAGGGCCTAAGGGTGAGTTCCATCGAGGCGGCGATAAAAACAACGCGTTGAGATGCTCCGAAAATATCAGCGTGGGTATCGAGGGTAATCAAAGGCCAACGCAGATGAATAACCTTGTCCTGGAAATCCAGTTCGGGTAATGACGCGGGCTGGAAAAACACTTTCAAAGATGAGGTCAGGCGTAAGTGCCCAAGCCCTATTTCATCCAGCTTCGTTTCATTAAGAAGAATTGCCTCGCCTTCACGGCAGAACAAGCCCGCAAGAACGGAGGAGGAAAAGAGATCAGCGAGGAGACTCTTAGAGAGAGAAAAACTAAGATCGTTGTCCCCCTCGCTTCCCAAAGATGGATGTCCTTGCGGAGGAGAATATTGG
>JALSKP010000634.1 GCA_026988815.1 Myxococcales bacterium
CGGATGAAGTTTTTTTGCCAGCGTTTAGGAAAGGATTGTCAGACCCTAAATGCACCTGATAATTGCGGAACGATGCGTTCGGTCGACTGCGGGGGTTGCGCACAAGGTACCGCCTGTGAAAATAACGTTTGCAACAGCGATCGGGACAATGACGGCGTGCTCGATGGGCCGGATAATTGCGCCGATGTATCGAATACGAACCAAGCAGACTCTGATAATGACGGGATAGGAAATGCTTGCGATAACTGCATCGACGATGCGAATATCAATCAGAGCGATATCGACGGAGATAGGGTCGGCGATGCCTGCGATAACTGCGCGACAAATGCCAATTCCAACCAGGCCGATCGAGATTCGGACGGCATTGGAGATCTCTGCGACAATTGCCAACGCACGTCCAACGCGAGTCAACTTGATGGCGATAACGACGGTATCGGCGACGCCTGCGATAATTGTTCTAACCTTCCAAACATGTTTCAAGCCGATTCAGACAACGATAACGTCGGCAACCTTTGCGACAATTGCTCTTCTACTTCCAATAGTTCCCAGACCGACGCCGACAACGATGGCGTTGGAAACGCTTGCGATAATTGCCCCACTGTCACTAATAGCAATCAGGCCGATTCCGATAATGACGGCGTAGGAAATGCGTGTGATAACTGCCAAAGCAGTGCAAACGCTAACCAAGCCAATAGCGACAATGACAATTTTGGTGACCTGTGTGATAACTGCCCAACACTTTCCAACAACAATCAAAACGATAACGACAATGACGGTATCGGCGACACTTGTGATAACTGTCCTTCAAACTCGAATTCAAACCAAGCCGACAGCGACAATGACGGAGTTGGAAATACGTGCGACAATTGCAGCGCAAATTCAAATCCAAATCAGAGCGATGGCGATAACGATGGAATTGGAAACGCTTGCGACAATTGCCAGAGTATTTCTAACGCCAACCAGGCGGATTCGGACAACGATGGAGACGGAAATGTTTGCGATAATTGTCCCAATCAAGCGAACTCAAATCAAGCCGATAGCGATAACGATGGGATCGGAAATGTGTGCGATAATTGTCCCTCAACATCAAATGCAAACCAGTTGGATACTGACAGCGACGGCGTCGGTAATATTTGTGATAACTGCCCCTTCGTGTCGAACGCGAACCAAGCCGATGATGACAATGATGGTATCGGAAACGTTTGCGATCCCGGCTCGTGTTTATGCGGTAGTAACGGCTGCGGTTCTTGCGGAGATTTTGGGTGTGGGAACGGATCAGATTGTGGCGCCAATTTCCCTGTTGGCATCTGTCAAGGAACGCAATGTGTCTTCCTTTGAATAGTATGTAGGTTTGCCTAATTTTTCTTTGCATCCGAGGGCAGGGCAAACCACCGAAGGTGCTCAAAATCATCACTGCGTCTGGGATCGATTGCGTTCTCGATTTCAACTCTACGTCCTAAAATCTCTCGGGCCTCCTCCAAATAGGTCTTTAAAACCCACTCAGGTTCAGTCGCACGTTGACAACGGTACTCCATTTTTCCGGAATCGTATTTGATATCCATCAAACTAAAAGGTGGTTTGGGAACCCCATCTTTATGTCGCCAAATACCTGTGGCGGCGCAAAAACGGTAGAGCGGGAGAAGTCTCCAACCTTGTTCTGCAATCAATGAAACGGCCTCCAATATATATTCGAATTGCGCATCTGAAATAAAATAATTGAAATTGACCCTCACCCAGCCGGGTTTGATGCCCTCGCAACCATTGAGGATTTCGCGTTCGAATTCTCTCGATTTCCCAAGATCTATTCCCAATAGTCGATGACCGTAGGGACCGGCACAGGAACATCCTCCTCTAGCCTGGATACCGAAAAGATCGTTCAAAAGCGCGACTACAAAATTATGATGTAGGTATCGCTCTTGGAATTTTACAATAAAAGAAACGATGGATAAGCGCCAAGATTCAAGATTTCCTAAAATCTGGACCTCGTCACTGGCGCTCCATCTTTGGATCGCTCGACGGACCAACGCATGTTCGCGCTGTTTAATTTTTTCATCGCCCACGGCTTCTTTTAACTGGAAGACCAAGCCCGCACGAATGGATTCAATGATAGCTGGTGTTCCGCCTTCTTCACGATGAACAATATCACTTAAATATTGATGCTCATCTTGATTTACAAAAGCGACCGTTCCACCCCCGGGTTGAGTCGGAACGCGATTGTTAACGATGTTCTTTTTTACGACCAAAATACCGGGTGTTCCAGGTCCGCCGATAAATTTATGTGGGGAAAGAAAGATAGCATCTTTGTAAGTGAGTTTACCGTCCCTCTCATCGTCGACCATATTCATTTCAATTTTTACATAGGGTCCAGCCGCCGCAAAATCCCAAAACGAGAGGGCTCCGTATTTATGTAAACATGCTGCGACCGCACGTGTGTCCGATCCTATACCGGTCACATTTGACGCAGCTGAAAAGCTACCGATTTTTAAGGGGCGATCTTTGTACTTTTTAAGTTCCTTTTCCAATTGGTCACAGTCGATTTTCCCGTTCTCATCTTCCTCGATTTCAATCACGTCCGCAATCGATTCTCGCCAGGGGAGTTCATTGGAATGGTGTTCATAAGGGCCGATGAAAACCACTGGACGTTCCTCTAAAGGGATTTGTTTTGAGAACCCATATTTATCATCCAAGTTCCGAGGAATGCGGATGTTAAGAATATCAATGAGTTTATTCACCGCAGCAGTCGCCCCGGACCCACAAAATAACACCACATCTTCATCGCTGGCTCCCACGGCTCGCGCGATGATTTCCCTCGCGTCGTCACGCAAACGGGTCGTTTGTAAACCCGTACCCGAGGTTTCAGTGTGGGTGTTTGCGTAAAGGGGAAGGACTTCATTTCGAATAAAATCCTCTATAAAACGCAGGCTTTTTCCCGACGCTGTATAGTCGGCATAGATGATTCGTCGAGGACCGAATGGGCATGCAATGACACGATCTTCTCCTATGATTGAAGAACGAATATTTTCTATCAGACGGTCTCTATGGTCCATGTAAAACTCCTTTACCTTTTGGCGAGCATAACACATCGTCTCTTCGGGATGAGATCTTTTCGTAGAAATTTAGTTCATCGAGAACTTTAACTCGCCGTCATTTCGTGTAATCGTGGGGCAACCTGGAGGCGCCTTGAAATTCTTTAAAATATTACTTTTATCAACGTTTCTTTTTCCCTTAAGTTGCCGTTCGATCGCCCCTGAACAGCACGAAAAAGGGATTCTCAAAGTCGAAGAGAGACCCCGGCCTCCCGTAGAATCCAAGCTCAATGTAGCAACCCAGACCAGAGACGCGCGACCCATACCCATCTTGCGCGGGGAAAAGGCCGACATATTTCCGCCATCTTGGCGCCAGGAAGCGATTGATATCCAAGGCAAAGCTCCCTCAGAAAAGGAATTTAAAGCAGCGTATTCGATCGTAACGAAAGCATTACAGAAATATCCTCTCGCGATTCTAGAAGAAAACCTTAAGCGAGTTTACATTTTAAGTGAGCTGGAATTTTTTGGAGCTAAAGCCGGTGGAACCAATTCTTTGGAGGTCCTCTATTTGACCAAGAGAAGTATCCAAGAGGGGTACACAGCGGAATGGGTGGAGTCGGCATTTCATCACGAATTTTCGAGCATTCTTTTGAGAAATTTCGGTAATGAGATAAAATTAGAATGGCCCAAAAACCTCGATAAATCCTTCTCCTATGGTACCGGGGGGGTGAACGCGATTCATGCGAATAAGGCTAGCAAAGTGTGGGATGATAAACTCAACGCGCGCGGTTTTTTACACCAATACGCAACCTCGTCGATGGAAGAGGATTTTAATTCCTTTTTGGATTTTCTTTTTTCTGGAGATCCTAAGTTTTGGAGACGTGTTGAACGTTATCCAAAACTAAAAGCCAAATGCGATCTCGTGATCGAATTCTACTACCAACTCAATCCCATGTTTACACGTGACTACTTTATGTCCTTCTAGTTTCCATTCAAAGAAAGAACGAAGGTATAGCGTTATGACAAAACTTAGTTTCATTTCCGATACCCATAGTTTTCACCGCGATATTATCGTGCCTCCGACCGACGTACTTATTCATTGCGGTGACTTCATGTCTGGCGGGTATGAGGGGGCAGAACTTTTAGATTTTGTTCATTGGATGAAAGAATAACCCGCGAAGCATCGTATTCTGGTCGCCGGAAATCATGACAGAATGTTAGAGGGCCGCAGTTTTGCGGAAAACCAGGCCTACTGTAAAAGTAATACAATATACTATTTACATGATTCTGCGATCCAACTTGAGGGAATTCGATTCTGGGGTTCTCCTATACGCCCGTTTTTTTTGATTGGTCCTTTACACTTCCGCGAGGTCCGGAATTACGACGCCATTGGGAACTCATTCCCAAGGATACCGATGTTTTGATTACCCATGGGCCACCCTATATGATTCTAGACTCCTGTTCGCAGACTAACGTCGGTTGCAAAGACCTAGCCGAGATCGTTACTAGAGTTCGTCCTAAGATCCACGCCTTTGGGCATATCTAGGAGTGCCCCGGTTCGGAAATTTCCGAACACACACTATTCATAAACGCTTCTGACCACGAAAAGGTCTTCGAAGTTGATTACGAAAGCGTCGTTAATGAAGTAACTTAATTTACAATCTAACTCAAAATTGTGACGGTGGTTCTGAATCCCTAGGTTGAGTGCCCGCTAACTTTGGACCGGGCGGAAATTGTCGAAACGTGTGTACTCCCCGAAAAAACGTAAGTCCACAACGCCTGTGGGACCGTTGCGATGTTTACCAATAATGAGTTCGGCCAACCCTTTGTTTTCGACGTTATCTGGATTGTACACTTCATCGCGATATACAAAGCAAATGATATCGGCATCTTGCTCAATGGCGCCCGACTCACGAAGATCCGATATCATAGGGCGTTTGTCGGCGCGACTTTCTACACCACGGTTGAGCTGGGCTAATGCGATCACGGGAACGTTGAGCTCTTTTGCGACCGCCTTTAGATTTCTAGAAATTTCCGAAATTTCCTGCTCACGACTTCCGCTTTTAATTGACGCCGAACTGCCGCGCATGAGCTGAAGGTAATCGATAAAAACGATTCCGATATCGTGTTCTGATTTTAGACGCCGACATTTCGAACGAAATTCCATGATGGGGAGCGAGGGCGTGTCATCCAAAAAGATCGACGATTTACTCAATTGTCCCGCTGCCTTGATAAGCCTTGCCCACTCTTGTTCGCTCAAATTTCCGCGACGAAGTTTGGATTGATCAATCCGGGCAATGGAGCACAACATACGAACCGCCAATTGAGCGTTTGACATTTCTAGGGAGAAAAACGCCGCAGGGACGCCACGCTCGACGGCCGAATGTGTGAGCATATTTAACGCTAAACTGGTTTTTCCCATCGCCGGACGTGCCGCAATAATAATAAGATCGGAGGGTTGCCAACCCGCCGTTTTTTCATCCATGTCAACAAAACCAGAGGGAATGCCTGTGATGTGTTCGGTCTTCTGGTAGAGATTTTCGATTTGCGTGAAGGCCTCTTTTACGACTTCTTTGATCGTCGCATAATCGCGTTTAACACCCCGTTGGGTAATTTCAAAAAGCGATCGTTCGGCCTCGTCCATGAACGCTTCAACGTCCGGGACATCATCATAGCACTGATGCATCAGCGTATCGGCGGTGGCAATAAAATCACGCAAGGAAGATTTTCGCCGTACGATATTTGCGTAGTGGGCCACATTTGCCGCCGAGGGTACCTCAGTCGAAAGTGCGTTCAGATACCCAGGTCCACCAACGTCATTTAACTTGTCTTCGGCCAGCAGTTGATCACCAATCGTGATCACGTCCAAAGCTTCTCCACGTGCCGCAATATCGAGTATGGCGCGGTAAATGAGCCTGTGACTTTCTCGGTAGAAATCAGTCGGTCGAATCATCGACGCCGTCTCATCTAAAACACGGTTATCCAATAAGATGGATCCCAAAAGCGACTTTTCGGCGTCGGTATTATGAGGCATTGTTTTGGCGCCAGATGGCGGCGCATTTTGATAATTTCTAGGATCGTCTGACATATTTACCTGTTTTACGGTCGGGTCATCCCCTTTAACACACACTATTCCCTTTGTCAGTTTTGCGTCCTGGTAAAAGTATAGTTGAACTATTTCTTTTAAAATCATTAAGACTCGGTTAGAACCTCATTCTTATCTAAAAAAGGAAGGTACAATGAGCCTCAGAATATCAATTAAAATTCTTCTCGTTTCGGCACTATTTTCAGTGGCTTGGGGCTGTTCAGATGTAAACGAAAAGAACAACGTTACGAATAATGGCGACGTGAATAATGGACAGACCAATAATGGAAACTCCAATAACGGATCCACAAATAACGGCTCAAGTAACAATGGTCAGACCACTGGGCAAAGTAATAATGGAACCACTGGTGGGTCCAATAATGGAACCATCGTAAGCATAGGTCTTTCAGATCCCACTGAAGTTTTCGACTTTGAGCTAGATGTGCCTTTTGCAATTCCGTTGGATTTAGGGCCCGAATCCGAATTCTGGCGTCGGCCTTTGGGCGAGGACTGCCCCGCTACGAGTTTAACGCCCGTGAACAAAGCAGCCGTACCTGGCGTTGCGATTGCGTATAGAAATGCGAGTGCAGATACCATCAGCGTGACCATCGAAATGATTTCCGAAGTTGGAGATTCCGGTGAAGCCGCCTTAGATGATCCTTTTATTGTAGTCTATTCAGGAGACAAAATCCCTACAGATTTGACGCAATGTTTGGCCGCCAACGACACTATTTTTGAAGCCTTCGACACAATGGATGCAGAGCTGGAAATCCTTGTCGAAGCCGGCGAGGTAATTACCATTGTCGGTACGACCTTCACCTACGCTGTGGCTCAAGATGTGGGTGTGGGTCACGCGCTACTTATTGCAACACCAACGGCGCTTTAATTTCCAAAACGCTCTTGGAGATTTTCTCCGAAAGGTAGAATAGTAAATCTAGATACGATAAGGCCGCCCCGATAGACGGCCCCTTCAAGTCCCTTTTCCAATCGATTGAGTTTTAGAACCCAAGGTTGTTCCCTCACCTTAACGCGAACTTCAGACAGGTTGGCGCTATTTCTAAATACCGAAATCTGTGGTGAGGAGCCGTAGCGATACACCATCTTATTTTCGTCCACACTTACTTTGGATTGTTTGCCGAGGGGCCCGAAAATGGATTCCACATCTGCGAAAACAGTTGAACTTGCCAGGGCGATCCAGATCAATTGAAGGTGTGTTTTTTGGCTTGGTGTGTTTGAAACTGTGAGTTTCTTGTGGGGCGTCTTAACATGGGGTAGGGCGAAGGCTCCGTTGAAAAGGCGGACTGTGCCTCGGTAGCGTTCAATCTGTTTTCCGAACACCGAGATCTTCACTTTGAAGGATTTCGCCGAACGCACTTTAAGTAATCGTTTGGCGGCGAATTTAGCATCGGGAAGTCGGGCGTGGGCCCTTAGCGGAACGAGCAAGACGATAGAAAATATTACCAGTCCGATCGCCCCTAATGCATGTTTAGAATTGTAGCCGAATTTACTTAAAATCATTTTCGTCAAGCGACTTAATGTATTTCCAAAGTTTTTCGCTCAAGTCGGGACGGCGTAAGGCATAATCGATATTGGCCGTAATATAGCCGAATCGGTCGCCGGTATCATGGCGCCGACCGGTAAACTTATATCCTATTAACGCACGCTCGCGAGCCAAACGTTGTAGTGCATCGGTGAGTTGAATTTCACCGCCAGCGCCAACTTCGGTTTCTTCCAAATATTGAAAAATAATAGGCGGAAGAATGTATCGTCCAATGATGGCCAAATTAGAGGGCGCTTCCTCGGGGGCTGGTTTTTCCACCATAACGCGAACGCGAACAAGGTCCTCTTCCCAGGCTTCTCCATCGATGATTCCATATCGGGAGACCTCCTCGTTACTGACTTCCAAGACCGACACAACGCCTTCACCATATTTATTGTAAACGTCGATAAGTTGTTTGGCGCATGGAGGGTCGGCCGAGATAATATCGTCGGGCAGAACAACCAAGAAAGGCTCGTCGCCGATCACATCTTTGGCTTGTAAAATAGCGTGGCCCAAACCGAGCGGTTTCTTTTGTCGTACGGTGACCGTTCGAATGAGATTACTCGCTTTCTTGACCGCCTCTAATTCTCTGGATTTGCCACGGCCAGCTAAAATGCTTTCTAACTCGTAACTATAATCGAAGTGGTCCTCGATAGCGCCTTTGCCACGTCCGGTGATGAATATCACTTCCTCGATTCCGGACGCCATGCATTCTTCGACGATAACCTGGATTGCCGGAACATCGACGATGGGAAGAAGTTCCTTGGGTACAGATTTGGTGACAGGTAATAAACGCGTACCCAGACCGGCAACGGGGATAACTGCTTTACGAATGTGTTTGGACAAAGTGGCTCCAAGAAAAAAATAGTCTCATAGAAGTAGACTATATTGACGCGATTAGGCAAGTCTTGATTGGTCTTGGGTCCGATTAAAACCGACGCCTAGTGTGATTATTTTCATGGGATTCAAAAATTCTTTAAATTTCTCGTTCCCATGTTTCGCGTGGGAATGCATACCTAGGCCAAGGATAGAACTCCAAAAATAATACCTCCCACCGCATGGAGAACTCCTCAAAGCGTTGGAATAGAAAGTTCAACTTTGATACCTCTTGCGCTTTGGTAGAGATACCAATTAGAAGACGGAGTCGAGAAAGAGGACCTGTGATGATCGATGTAAAATGTTTTGCCATTGTCGCCGAAATTATCGGAAAAGATAGTTTCGAGTTAGACCTTGAAGTCTTGGAAAGCCCAACCATCGCATCGCTCTGGACCTATCTGGAACGCGTTTATCCAGCTTTAGAAGGGAAAAAAAAATACATACGCTTTTCAAAAAACCTCTCCTTTGTTCCCCTCGATGAATGCCTTCACAAAGGCGACGAAATCGGAATCATTCCACCCGTAGCAGGAGGATAATATGTTTCGAGTAAGTAAAGAAAAGATCGATACAGCCGCACTTCGCGCGATGGTTTCACGCGATGAGGCGGGAGCCATTGTTATTTTTGAAGGTGTGGTTCGCAACCATAGCGGCGACCTAGAGGTCTCCTTTCTTGAGTACGAAGCGTACGAGGAAATGGCCCTTAAAAAACTAAAAGAGGTCGCCATCGAGATTGTCGATGGACGCGATATTCATGTGGCCATACATCATCGTTTTGGCCGTCTTGAGATTGGCGATATTGCCGTCACTATTGCTGTCTCATCCCCTCATAGAAAAGACGCCTTTCACGCCTGTTCTGGCATCATCGATCGCCTCAAAGAAGAGGTTCCAATTTGGAAAAAGGAAGTCGGCGTAGACGGAAGCGAATGGATCGGCTGGGGTCCCTAAATTTTAACATTAGAATAAACTGGAGGTTATGATGGAAGAGAAAAACGAAGACGAAAATAGAAAAGAAGCCTTTGAAAAAGCCAAGGATATGGTCGGCGAAGATCCAATGGGCGCCTTTCAAGAAATCCGACATATGTTGGCCTTCCCCGCTCAGATCCCCGTCGAGGATTGGAGCGATAGCTGGGATTTGTTTTCGGTGATTGCCGAAAAAATTGTTGGTGCCCAATGTGCGCAATTGGCACAAAGTGTGGCCTTTGGGTACGCCAATTCTAAAGCCCTTTATGACTTCGGATACGAGCTCGTAGAAATCGGGTTGCCGCGTATTGCGGTAACCATTTTGAACCGTGCTGACGCACAAGAACCCGGAAATCTGCACATTATTTCCGAACTTTCTGCCGCATTAGATCGCTCTGGATTTAATTTCGAAATTGTAAGACTTTTTACTAAATATGAAACCTTGTTGGCCGAGAACTTTTTCTTTCGATACATGAATGCTTTCGCTGGGATTATGACCCAAGACGCCTCTTACGTCGAAGAATGCCTCAAGAAATATCCGCTGGCTCCAGATGGAGAACAAGAGATTTTCATGGCCGATCGTATTGACGATTTTATGAATAAATGGAACACCCTAGGAACGCTTGACGAACACGACCTACGCGCCTGGCAATTCGTCACGAGCTCGTCCATTCTATTGCATATCTCGCCTTATGGTTTTGATGAAGGCATGCACGGTCGTTACGCCTTTACCCAAGATTCAGATTCTACGTGTTTGGAAGGCCTTAAGAAATTGCAGAGCCTTCTTTTGCTCCTCAAGATCTCGCCGCCGAAAATCTTAGCTCCGCGCGAAAGAGGCGCAGAAATTCTAGGCCGAGCCGCTGCTTCTCTTTTCAATCTTCCCTTCGCTTTTTTTGAAGACGATGCCGACGCGGCAGGTCTTGTGATAACCTACGATCTGGGTCTTCTTTCAGACAATATTTTGGAGCAATTATCGTTTAAGAAACCTGGACAAGTATTGTTCACACACGCCGTGAATTGGGTTGAACCACCTTATTTTTCACCCGATTTTCATACCTTCCAATACCAGATCAATAACGCGCCTTGGGATGCGAAAATGCATTTTGAGGAAGACGGCGAGAGTTCTCAAACGCCACCCGACGAATCTTCAGCCGAAGAGATTGCCGAGCGCATTCTCAACGCCAAGATCGACGAAGAGATGTGTATCGAGGACGAGAATGAAGTTGTAAAGTTTACCAAAAACCTCATCAACTTAGGGTTGGTTCCTACCGCTTTATTAGAAGAGGGACAACGTCCACGCTTTTGGGATTCCTCGCCAGTGACAAGTAATCGCTTTCTCTAACTTTCTTCCCGTAGGGCGTAGCATTCATTGTGCTTGATGTGTTTCAAGATGGTGCGTGGAACGCACACTAGGTTTGGGAAACCACAGCTCCATGGGCGCGGGATTAGTTTTAGGCGATAAAGTGTTTCAAACTATTCGCGAAAATAAGCGGCGTATCTTCGGCCGGCGAATGTCCGGATTCGTCAATGATTTGCAGCTCCGCTCTTAGGGCATTTTTTATTTTAGTTGCAAATTTTACAGAAATAATACGATCTTGTCGGCCCCAAAGGATTTTTGTTTTTGATTCGAGAGGATCGAGGATTTTATCGATGCAGGCAGCGTCGAGAAGGTCCGAACCGAGGCGTACCATATAACGCAGACGTTCGGTTTCCTTAAAAGGTTGGACGTAACGATCGACCTCAGCATTGGTCATCCGTTTCCCTTGCCATTGTAAACCTTCAAACAATCTAAAAACGGGCCGACTGGCGATCGCTTTTGCGAATCGAATGGGAAGTTTTTTGGCGATGATATCCTCGGTTTTTCCAGATGGAATATGCAAGCCAGGGTCGACCAACATGACGCGCTTAAAAGTGTGATGGCGTGCAACCTCATAAACCAGCGACGCGCCGAAGGAATGGCCGACGATATGATCGGGTTTTAAATTTTCAACGACCCGCGTAAGCCAGACGACGTTGTCGACCATCGTTGTCGTGATCGATTTGTTTCGAAAGGATTCATCAAAGCCGTGTCCTGGCAGATCGATCATTATCAGGTGGTAGTCCTCGGCTAGGAGGTCGATGACGCGCGAAAACATGAGACCGTGAGACATGTAGCCGTGTACAAAAAGAATGCTCTCTTTCGTTGGATCGCCAGCTTCAAAATAGTGAATCGGGCCACGGTAGGGATCAAGGGATTGAAAGGTTGAATGTACGGTTGTTGAGAAGGTCAATGGCATCCAAAAACAAAAAACTAATATTATGGGTATTCTAAAAGGTAAAAGAAGACTCGGCAACCTGTAGCGGCCATTTTTTGGCAATTTTTTCTCGCTCTTCTTCTCCAAAAGGGTCTAGTGTGTGATCAAAAACGGTGGGATTCTAGTATGACCATTCATTGCGTCCTTGTGGTATTCGAGGGGATTTTTGTTCGGAAGAGAAACTCCCTCTCCCTCTGGGAGAGGGCTGGGGTGAGGGCGATCAAACAAGCAAGTGGTTCAATAAGTTCAACAACTT
>JALSKP010000635.1 GCA_026988815.1 Myxococcales bacterium
GCCTCCAGGTGAACTTCCAAGCACATATACAAAACAGGTCATTCGCATACGACCAGGCTCGTCTGTTCAAGGCTACAAAGATAGTCCCTTTAAGAAAACAGAAAAAATGATGAATCCCCCCGATAAGATGCCCGACGGTTTTTGCAAAGTTGCCGCGGGCAGCTTCGTGGTCTCCTCTGAAAAATTTCGCTATATGGCCTCTCCCATGCCCGCCAAATGTAAAGATGGAAGAAAGGCCTATGTCCATTATAACGACACCTTACTCCACACAATGGTTGGTCCGAATAGGAAGGCGAAGTGGAAAATTTGGCAACTCTCTTTCGTCGAATGTGACACTGGAAACTTCTCAAGCTGGCCGATGGAAGGACGCAAGGTTGGCTCAAAAAGACAGATATTAATAAACGATGGAGGATGTTAATTTTTGGTAAATCTACCTACATTCCTCCGATCCCCTAAACTCCCAACCTAACTCGGCGGCATCGCGGGACCGCCCTTTTCAAGCGCGCGTTCAAAGGCCCTGCGAGATTTCATCATTTCTAACCAAGCGGCAATCGCTTTACGATGATCCTGTTGACCGCGGCTAAAACCCGCTTCAATGCCATAATACATCTGAATATCTGCAATCGAAAACATGCTTCCTGAAAAATATTCGTTTTCAGATAAGTGCTTTTCTATAAACGAAAAATGATTTTCGATCTCCGGTTTGGGGTAGCCTCGCTCCATTTGTTGGGCGATGTTTTTTACAATGGGTCGAACAAAAAAGGGAACCTTTGCTGCTTTCACTTTCTCAACAATAAGTTGAACCAAGAGCGGCGCCATTAGAGATCCTTCACCATAATGCAGAAAAAAACGACAAGCTAACGCGTCGTCTTCATCGACGGGCTTGAGCTTCTTCTCCCGGTCTGCAAAATACTCAAGAATCGCGCCTGACTCGGCGAGGACCCGATCATCGACCTCGATCATCGGAAAACGGCCGAGTGAGTGGTATTCCTTTGCTGATTTTGGGGCTCGAAATGTCTTATCGCGCTCCCAGTATTGAATTTTGTAGTCGAGCTCCAATTCTTCAAGAAGCCAAAGGATACGCAAAGAGCGAGAATAATTTAAATGGTGAAGAGTAATCATGTCCAAAATTATCAAGTATTGGGCCAAGGTCAACGCTCTTGAAATATTGCGGCGGTGTCAGCGCCATCGATGTTTGTGGGGCGCCAAGCCCAAGACCACACTTCCCCATAGGCCCGAGCCCAATCACTCCCCGAAAACATTTCGTTAATTTTCAAACCCTTAGAACGCTTCCTGGTTGACAGCTCCCGTGTATCTTAGAATATAGTAGCCCCACATGTTTTTTAGAACCAAGAGCTGGGCATATTTTGACTTCCAAAAGTATCATTCACCCGACCGTGGACGCGATTTGTGTGGGACTACTATCAATTCTTGCGATTACATGGATCGTCGTATTTTCGCCCAATTGGACGACGACTGAAGTTGTCGAAAAATTTATTCTACTCACCGTATTGATCAATTTCCCCCATTTCATGTCGACCTATATTTTAATGTATTCCTCGCCTTTTACGGTAAAGAATTACAGATGGTCCTCGACTTGGATTCCACTTATTTTACTGGTCTACGGGATTTTTGCGACGATTAGTTCGGCCCATAATGATTTTTTTGTCT
>JALSKP010000636.1 GCA_026988815.1 Myxococcales bacterium
ATTGATACAAAAGAAGGTGTTTGGGTGCCGAGTTAATCCACTCTTCGCCCCGCATTACATGCGTTATTTTCATGAGATGGTCATCGACGACATTAGCAAGATGGTAGGTCGGAAGACCGTCAGATTTCATAAGCACCTGCATATCGACCGTGCTCCATTCAAATTCGATGGGGTCGCGGAAATGATCTTCGACGATGCAAGTCCCTTCGCGCGGTACCTCCAAGCGAACGACAAAACTTTCGTTTTTTGATCGTTCGATGGAATCTTCTTTTGAAGTCGAGAGACAATGACCATCATAACCCAAGAAAGCTTTTTCTTCGCGCTGTTGTTTTCGAAGGTTAGACAAACGCTCAGCGGTGCAAAAGCATCGAAAGGCATGTCCTTTTTCAATAAGAATCTCGCAGTGTTTTTTGTAAATCTGGGAACGTTCCGATTGTCGGTAAGGACCATAAGGTCCACCCACATCGGGACCTTCAGCCCAAGAAAGCCCCATCCATTTTAAAGAAGATAGGATGCTTTCTTCGGACGCTTTTGTGCTTCTCACTTGGTCTGTATCTTCAATCCTCAGAATAAATTCGCCGCCCATTTTCTGAGCCAAACAATAATTAAAAAGAGCGATATATCCTGTGCCTACATGGGGGTCACCGGTGGGAGAGGGAGCTATTCGAGTGCGCATTCTAGTATACCTTCGTGGAACTAACTCTTCTCGAATTAGAATAAAATTCCTCATCGTGCAATGTATGGATCTCTTTTGATTGGAATTAATCTACTTAATTTTGTTTTTTTCGGCTGGGTTTATGTGTGAAAAAGGTGGGGTCAAAAGCGTGGAAAAATGGGGAAGAATCTGTGGAATAGGTTTTTCACAAAGAGTCTATAAATTTGTCTGCGTTTTTCCCCAATTCTTTTCCACTTTTGGGATCTTGAAAATAGCGTAGATCTATCGCGCTTTTCTCTCTTTTCCACAAATACACAGACACTACTATTATTATTAAATATAAATAAAAACTTCTTTTATCTTAATTATATAAGATAGATTGTGGGTTAATCAAAGGATTGAACAAAGTTACGTTTGACTCTTGCAAAGCGCATTCAGCTATGGTGTTTTGTCAGCACTGAACATTTAATAATGAGTCTAAAATGAAATTTCGAATATCGCGAGAAGCTTTCACCAATGAACTTGGAAAATTACAGGGCGTGGTGAGTCAACGCAGTACGTTGGCGATTTTGTCCAACACTTTACTGGAAGTCGAAGGCGATCGTTTGAAATTGGACGCCACAGATTTGGATATCTCGGTGTCGACCTCTTGTGCTTGCGAGGTTGAGCAGAGCGGAAAGGTTACGCTTCAAGCCAAAGGTCTTTACGATATCGTGAACAATTTGGAAGATGAATTTGTAACGATTCAGGTTGAGGACAATTACTGGGCGCGTTTGGATGCTGGTTCGGTATCCTGTAGAATCGTGGGTACACACCCTGATGATTTCCCACAAATTCTCGATACGAGCGATATCAAAATGTACCCCATCGCAACGGATGTGCTTTTGGATATGATCGACAAAACGCTTTTTAGTGTTTCAACCGATGATGCGCGTCCCAATATTACCGGTGCGTTTTTTCAATTCACAGAAAATAATTCCTTATTGATGGTCTCAACAGATGGTCATCGATTGTCAAAAATTGAGACCAAGCCCGAGAACTTCGATGCATCCTCGGTTCCAGAGGCGCTTAAGAAAGGCATCATTGTTCCTCGAAAGGGATTGGTTGAACTCAAGCGGAATGTTTCTTCAAAAGATCAAGAGCTTTCCTTTGGCGTTAAACAAAATAACATTATTTTTAAACAAGGGCCGATGTCACTTTCAATTCGTCTCATTGACGGGGGATTCCCCGATTTAGAGAAAGTGATGCCAAAAGACTCGGAAAGTAAGGCTTTTATCGCCAAAGATGCCTTTGTTAGTGCGTTGAAATTTGTGTCACTTTTTTCTAGTCCTAAAACCAATAATGTGCGTTTGACTTTGGGTGTTTTGGACGAAGACGGAGAGACGATTCGGCCGGAACTTGAACTTTACGCGACCGATCCCGATCGTGGAGAAGGGCGTAAAATCGTGCCGGTACAGTACTCCGGTCCTACCGTGAAAGCGGGATACAATTATAAGTACATCCAAGATGTGCTTGGGGTGTTGGACGGTGATGAAGTATCATTAGAAATTATTGACACCCTTTCGCCGACCTTGATCCGCGACGTAGCCATGGAAGAGGCTATTTATATCGTTATGCCTATGCGCGTCTGACTTAGGTTTTCACATGCTGATCGAAGGGCTTCGCATTCGCGACTTTCGTAATATCGAGAAGGCTTTTATTGAGCCTCATCATCGTTTTAATGTTTTTTGGGGACTGAATGGACAAGGTAAAACAAATATCTTGGAGGCGATTTATCTCTTAAGTGCGGTGAAAAGTTTCCGTCCTCAGACCAATAATGATCTCATTCGTTTTCATTCTTTGAACGCTCAACTGGAAGCTAAAGTCGATCGGGGAGGGTCGGAAAGAATTGTCCGTCTAGAAATCCATAGTAAGGGTAAGGCCGTCTTTTTGAACGATCAAAAAGTAAAGAATCTTCGTGATTTTTTTGGATCGATTAACGTGGTCATGTTTGGACCTGAAGATGTTCGGCTCCTAAAAGGAGGGCCCTCGGCGAGGAGAAAATTTATTGATCGCGCCATTTTTAACGCCTTTCCGGGTTTCGCTTTTGTGAGCCAGCAATACGAGGAAGTCCTAAAACAACGTAATGCGCTTCTGAAAAAAGAAGCCAAGATCGATCCGATTCTACTTTCAACCTATAATGATCAATTCGTTGAATTTGGAAGTGAAATCGTCTTTCGAAGACTTACCTTTCTTGAAACCTTTATACCCACTCTTCAGTCCACCTTTGAGGATATCTTTGACGCCTCTTTTACGGCCCATATGGAGTATAGCTCTCAATGGCTCGGTGAGGCGAAAACACAGAAGGATATTGCAGATCACTTGGACCGTGCCTTGGAGAATAGTGTAGCCGAAGAAAGGAGCCGACGTTTTACTGTTGTCGGACCTCATCGCGACGATCTTTCAACCCAGTTGAATGGGAAAAGTTTGAAAGCCTTCGGGAGTCAAGGTCAACATCGAGGATTTGTACTAGCAATGAAAATCGCTGAGATTAAGTATCTCAAAGAGCGCTATCATTTTTCGCCGATTCTTCTATTGGATGATGTCTCGAGCGAACTTGACCGGAGCCGCAACCAATTTTTATTCGAATTCATTCGCCATGAAATGGATGGGCAGGTTTTCATTACCACAACCCATCGGGACTATATCCTGTTGGATGAGGATCTTCGTTATTGGGAAATTGACGGGGGTCAGATCAAGCCCGATTAGATCCGGGCCCTAAGAGTGGTAAGAGAGTTACGATTAAAGCCCCATAAAAGGGCATCATCGGAATTCTATATCGGGAAAGGGTTCCCAGATTAGTCGTTGCTAAACCAACGCCTGTTCCAAAAGAAATCACGAAAATGAGGCAAAAAATCAAAGTGGGCGAGGAAGCGATAAGTTTTAAAATCTCACGCGGTCCTCTTTTATAGAAAGTGATTAACAAACATAGCAATAATGCGGACGTTTCGCTGGAATTTATCGCAGAGAGAAAGTTATGGACTTCAAAAAAGAAGGGGCGAAAAAGAGATGAAATCAATGCCAAAGGTGTTCCTAAGATTTGACCACTCAAAGATTTGTCCATCGGATCGATAAGTTGATAGGATGAGCCGCCCTGGATTCGTGTTCCATATCCTTGGAGGGTCATCGTGGATTGGATAATTTGATCGGGTGCATATCGTGGAAAAAGTATGCCCAGACCAACGATTCCTCCGACGGCAACCAGAATTCCGATAATGATATAAATTGGTTTTGAAAGAAAGGAGGCCTCTTTTACCATGGCTTTACGCCAAAAAAGCCATGACCCGAACGCGAGTGAGAAGGGGAAAAGAATGTAGGCTTTGGAGATACCGACCAACAACGCTCCAAATAAGATAAAGGGAATTGCGACGAGATATCGTTTGTTTACCCAACGGTATGCGCCGTAAAAAAGCCATCCGAGGCCGCAAACCGCAATCGACTCTTTTAGAATACCGGAGGTCCAAAATACGGCCGAGGGAAAAAGCAAACACACGACCATTAATCGGAGTCGGTACGCTTTTGGAAAAACCTGTCGGAAGACGAGATATATTGCGTAGTTTCCCGAAAACGCAATGAGCGAGAAAATAAGTGAAATTGTATGTATGGATTTTCCGAAAATTATGATCAACATCGCAGCGATGGCAGTGATAGCTCCCGTAGAATCGGCGCGATGTGCGATTTCAAAGGGCAGGTCAGCCTCAAGGGTTAATGCAATTTTTAGAAGTTTGAAGAAATTCGCACTATCTTGGACGGCGTAGTCGGCAATATTAGACCCAACACGAAAGAAGGTGAGCATGTCACCATATCCATAATAATCACGTGTAATCCAAACCAAGGCGAAGGTGGCGATAATATGAACGAATAATCCGGTCCACAGAACACCGATTTCGCGGGTTTTTAGCGGAAATTGTGCAATGGCCGTGAACACGATGCCGAATATAATGACGAGAAAAGTAGAAATCATCTGCTCAAATTCCTGGAGAAGCTTGAAAGCGATGAGCGCTTTCGGGTACACTTTTGTGGTTTGATGAATTTGTATACAAAGGATTTCGGAATGAAAAAGATTATTTTTTTACTCATCGTTGGGCTGCTTATTCCAGTCGGTCTTAGTGCTGTACCTAAAGAAGATATGGTTTGGAAGAGTTCAGGGCACAAAAAGAATAAAGCAAAAATCGAAGCCGGGATTGAAAAAGCGATCGATGATATGAACTTCATTACACGTCCGATCGCGCGTAGTAAATTGAACAAAGCCAATATCGCGTTCAAGTCTATAAAGATTAAGTTCGTAGACGGAAAAGTTTCTATCCAGCAAGATTCGAGAACCGCGGTGACCTCACCAATAGATGGTACGAAGGTTAAATGGACGCGTGAAGACGGCGATGTTTTCAAAGTTAGCCAAAAAGTCTCAGAAACCAAAATTACACAAATTTTCCGCGGCGAAAGTGGTAAAAAGACGATGATTTACAAATTCAATAAGGATTTTTCTGTGATGTGGGTTTCGGTACGCGTGGATAGTCCAAAATTACCCGAGGCTGTTATTTATACCATGAAGTATAAACGATAATCGTTTCCTGTTTGAGATTTTTGAAGTATCAAGTCAGTTCAATATTTGAAGGATTGACACCATGTCCACGAAAATCGAAGCCTATTTGGAAGAAAATAGCGAACGCTTTCTTGAAGAGCTTTTTTCATTTCTACGCATCCCCTCC
The DNA here is from genome assembly GCA_026988815.1 of Myxococcales bacterium. Lineage (GTDB taxonomy): Bacteria > Myxococcota_A > Bradymonadia > Bradymonadales > Bradymonadaceae > CALJNB01. The sequence goes on from JALSKP010000636.1 coordinate 5,404, forward strand.
ATATCGACAAATAGCGAAAATAAAAGCGATGTAAATCGTTGCGCGCAATGGTTGTTTGATCATTTAAAGGGCATTGCGATTTCGGAATTGGAAATCCACGAGACCGCGGGACATCCAATACTCTACGCGGAATATCTAGTGGACGAAAACAAACCCACGATTCTGCTTTATGGACACTACGATGTTCAGCCTCCAGAACCGCTTGAATTGTGGGACTCGCCGCCTTTTGAACCAGAGGTGCGAGACGGAAAAATATTTGCGCGCGGTGCAACGGACGATAAAGGCCAACTTTTTGCGCACCTTAAAGCGATCGAGGCGCATCTTGCCGTAAACGGAACGCTTCCTGTGAATGTAAAAATGTTGATTGAGGGCGAAGAAGAAGTGGGGTCCCCAAGCCTGGAACCGTGGATTGTTGATAATAAAGAAAAACTATCTTGTGATGCGGTTATTATAAGTGATTCGTCTATGTACGCGCCAGGTATTCCATCGATCATGTATGGTTTACGTGGTTTGGCGTACTTCGAGATCGAGTTACATGGCCCTAGCCACGATCTTCACAGCGGTTTATACGGCGGCGCGGTTCCCAATCCCATCAATATACTTGCGAGTGTGATTGCCAGTTTTCATGATTCAGAGGGTCGTATCGCGATCGAAGGATTTTACGACAACGTTCGCGAATTGTCTACCGCTGAGCAAGATGAATGGGCTCGTCTTCCCTTCGCGGATGATGCGTTTTTGAGAGAGACGGGCGCCAAAGGTTTGGAAGGGGAGACGGGATTCTCAACTTTAGAGAGGGTCTGGGCGCGTCCAACGCTTGATTGCAATGGTATCATCGGCGGTTTTACAGGAGATGGTGCTAAGACCGTATTACCAGCTAAAGCAAAAGCAAAATTCTCTTGTCGTTTGGTTCCGGACCAAGATCCCAAAATCATTGAAGATTTAGTATTGGCTCATCTCGCGAAAGTCTGCCCATCTTCCGTCAGATACGAGGTTGAATTGCACCATGGTGGCAAGCCCGTCATTACTGGAAAAGAGGGTATCGCCGTTGATGCCGCCAAAAAGGCGTTGTCCAAGTCCTGGGGTAGTGAGCCCGTTTTTATTCGAGGTGGTGGTAGTATTCCGGTTGTTGCGACGTTTTGTGAGGTCTTGGAAGTACCTACTGTGCTCATGGGACTGGGTCTCAACGATGATCGCTTACATTCTCCGAACGAAAAATTTGACTTGGAAAATTTTTATAAAGGTATCCACACGAGTGCGTATTTTTGGACCGAAATTTAACATCACGCTCCTACTGTTCATTGTCGTCACGGTATTTTCATCTTGTGAGCGTGAACCAGTAGTGCATCCGCTTACCCAATTTAATTTTACAGGCGGGAAAGATGCGTCCTTTGATATTCACGGTCGCGTTGTATCCGGCCGGCGAGGCCAAAACACCTTCTTCAAGACGGGCGCGGTACCCATTCCTTTTGTTCAGACACAGGAAGGTCCTTTGAACATCAACAGTCTCAAGAGACGGTCTCACTCAGAACATGCGGGCCGAGCCTCCGCGTACTTTCTTCACGCTCGGTCGAAAAACATCTTATCCGCATTAGAACCCAATCGTCATTATTTAGATTTCTCCCTGAGTGCATTGGATCGTAGACGCGCGTTGCGAACAGCGATCGCACAATTTCCCGAACAAGCCGATTTTGAGAGCGACGGTCATACTATGGCGCTTTTTGTTGAATCGGAAATAACCGGCAAGGTGAAAGGCGCTGTTCTTTACACGCGTCGGTCGCCGATAGCGCGACGGCTTGATGAAATCGTGAAAGCGCATGGGCGAGGTCCTCTACGATATCCCATGGTTTTTGATTCTAAAAATCTTATTGAGCTCTTTTCTTTTGGTGGTGTTTCACGTGAAACACCATAAGTTCAAAAGGGTTCTACGGCGGTTGTTTCACGTGAAACACGCCGTCCCGGTTCTCGGTCGACCGATGTTTCATGTGAAACGGATTCTTTATGGTATTGGAGGTTTCACGTGAAACAAAGGTCTCGATGGGAAGGCGTTGCCGCTCTCATAGGTTTTGTCGGCGTCGGACTCGGAGCGTTCGGCGCACACGCCGTTAAGGGGTTCGTCGAACCGGCAATGTTAGAGGTCTGGAAGACGGCAACCCTCTATCTATTTGTTCACGTGTTTGCGGCATTCCAGGCAAACCAGGTTTCACCACGTATTGCGGCAATGTTCTCACTGGGTACACTTGTGTTTTCGGGCTCCTTGTACGCGATGGTAATTACGAATTTGAAAGTTTTAGGCGCGATTACGCCCATTGGTGGCGTGATTTACCTCATTGCCTGGGGTGCACTCGCATACACTTATCTTAGGAAAAGACATGATTGAAATTGGAAGCACTGATCTCACTATGGAAATGGCGGAACGGATCGTATTTTATCGTGAACAGGTGGAGTTGTCCGAACTATCGAAAGCGCTCATTGATCGGGCGTCAGAATACGTAAGAGTACAGGCGGAATCGGGTATTCCGGTATATGGCGTGACCACCGGGTTTGGTGCGAATCGAGACCAGGTGATAGACACCAAAGATGCTCGCCAGTTACAGGAAAAACTGATTCTGAGTCATGCGTGTGGTGTTGGGGATAATCTGTCCACTGAGGCGGTGCGAGCGATGATGCTCTTCCGAATCAACGCCCTAAGTCAGGGTTACTCGGGTATTACGCAGGCGACTTTAGGTATCTTGATCGATATGCTCAATAAAGGTATCCATCCGGTTGTTCCCGAAATTGGGAGTGTAGGGGCAAGCGGTGATCTGTGTCCATTGGCACACATGTGTCTCCCGATCATTGGATTTGGGGACGTTGAATATCTTGGCGAGGTCAGATGCGCGGTGGAAGTGTTTGAAGAAACCGGCGTCAAACAAGCCACCCTCACCTTTAAAGAGGGTCTTGCGCTGTTGAATGGGACACAAGCCCATACCGGTGTAGGTTTCGTAGCCTTGCATAAATTCCGCTCTTTGTTAGATATCGCGGACTTAATCGGATCTATGAGTCTCGAAGCCGTTGCTGGAAGAATGGACGCTTTTGATCCTCGCATTCACGTCGTCCGGCGTAGGACCGGCCAGATCGAAAGTGCGAAGAATGTTCGGGCTAGTCTCGTTGGCAGCGAACTCGCCAATATTTCAAAAGATGTGGGGCTTGAAGGTAAGACGGAATACGTGCAAGATTCTTATTGCTTGCGTTGTCTCCCGCAGGTCCACGGCGCCTGTCGAGATGTTTATCGTTACGTCGAAGGGATCATTCAAACAGAAATGAATGCGGTCACGGACAATCCGATTGTTTTCGTACCGGCTGAGGGCGGGGGTGTTCTTTCCGGCGGGAATTTCCACGGCGAACCCGTCGCAATGGCGTTGGACTATCTAAAAATCGCGATTGCGGAACTTGGTAGTATCTCTGAACGTCGATCGGCCAAATTGACCGACAAAAAATTCTCGGAAGGTCTACCTGCTTTCTTAGTGAAAAGGGTTGGTTTGAACTCCGGCATGATGATTCCGCAGTATGTTGCCGCTGCGCTTGTTACCGACAACAAGACCCGGGGCTTTCCGTCGTCGATGGACTCGATTCCGACAAGCGCGAATATGGAAGATCATGTTTCGATGGGGATGCATTCGGCGAACCATTGCCTCCGGGTTTTGTCGAACGTGAGAAAGATCCTCGCTATCGAATACATGATCGCCGGTCAAGGGTTGGATCTCCGGGAGGGGTACAAGCGGGGTGTAGGTACGGATAAAGCTCTAGATTTATTACGCGAATCGGTCGCTTTCATCGAAGAAGATGATCACCCCTTACACCTAGATATCAACAAAACGGAAAAGCTTCTGGCATCCGGAGCGGTTGCCGAACTTGCTCGTCGGATATTCTATTAAGCCTTGATGTTTCACGTGAAACACACTTAGCAGTAGACTAAATTTGCGGGACAAAAGGCGCTTCACATAATACGTTCGAGATAAGCAAAATCAACTCTTCCCCACGTATGGAACCTTTCAAGAAAAACCCTGCCGCACCTTTTTCCAACATTTGATCACGGTAAGTTTCTTTATCGGACATGAAGACGATCGGCACGTCTGAAAATTGATCGTCGCGCTTCATTGCCGCGATGAGCGTAAAACCGTCAAAATTCGGCATTTCGATATCCGATATAACTAACGAATAGGGCCGCGCATTCAGACGATCTAAAGCCGCCGCCCCATCACTCACGACGTCGATGGGAAGATCCAGATCCGAAAGAATGACTCCGATCGTAGATGCAATGACGCTCTCATCGATCAAGATGCGTTGTTCCAAAGTGCGTTGTGAGGCGGTTGCACTTCGAATAAAAGGATGGACGCCTTCACTTGCTTGTAGAACCGGTTTTCCAGGCGATGTGCCCGTCCTCAGACCCGTCGTTGACCCTCCCTCTATGATCGAGCCCAAAATGGCTAATGATTGAAGGGTGGGAATGCGATCCGAGGGCGTGTTCGTGTACAAACGATGCTCGATCGACGAAATCAATTCCGTCCCATCTTCCATTCCTCGGCCTGCGCACGCTACTTTGAGGTTTGCAAGGAGGTGAAAGACATGACCTAGATCTCCGCCTTCGGAAAAGAAACTAGAGATTGAGATCGATAGATCCGAGAGCTTTCCTTGGGTTTCGCGAATATATAGTGTATCTATATTATTAACGCTGGAACAGGTCAGTACCCAACGTCAAAACTCAGCACCCGGAATGCCAAGCGCACTCTTCTTCGGCCAAAACATTTTTTTGTTTCAGGCTTTCCTGTAACGCGTTATAAATAAACGAGAATATCGTGTTTCACGCCAACGTTATGAATGAGCCGCTGGTTTCCTGAGCCATCAGTTTTGAGAGAAAATACCTGATATCTCCAACAGCGGTACGTGATCGAGAAATTTAAACGCTATTTTGTTGGAGAATGTGAGCTTATTACGGCCATGGTAAGGCGAGCAGCCAACAATCCATCAGCTTGGCCTGGGTACCTAGTACTTGACCTAGGCGCGCTTTTTTCGACGAAAGAAGAGAGCAGCACCAAAGGCTAGAATAAAAAGAGCGGAGGGACGATTTGGGGTTGAAGAACATCCTCCACTGATACCGTCGGAGGCCGTAATTAAATCCGACTCCCCCTCTTCGTCCTTATCAATCGTATCTTGGGCGGAGCTACAGACGCCGCGTTGGCAACCGAACTCGCACGTCTGGCTTGCCGATATCTCTTCATTTTCGCAAAGGATGAGCTCGTTTTTGTCGCAATAACTGTTATCCGCTTTCGTGCTACAAAAATTTGAAGAGGGTTGTTGTTCACATTGTCCATCGTCGCATCTTGAGGAGCAGACTTTTGAAGACGAGATGGATTCGCCAAGACAATTGACGGATCGATTTTGGTCGCAATAGTTACCATCTGCTTGTCCGGTGCAAAAGGTGGGTTCAACAGGTTCTTGGCAGGCATCGTTCGCGCAGCCTTCATCGCAGGTCTGGACCCTTTCCGAAAGATTTTCAAGACAAGTAATAAGCGAGCTGTTATCGAAACAGTAACTTCCGTCACTTTTTGTCGTACAGAATTGGTCGTACATATTTAGCGGTTCGACCACACCACCGCACATGCCTTCCGCTGTTTCGAGCTTGATATCGTCTCCGTAATAGACGGCAAATTGTTCGCTATAATCCACGCCGACGCTCGCTAAACAAGATTGTCCGTTTTGTGAGGCGCATCCGCGATTATAGGGAAAGGCTTCGCAATCGGCGGTCCTAAACCCTAATCGTGTCATTTCAACATCGCAGTTGGTTTTCCCCTTATTATACGTCACCCATTTTTCAGTATTCGTCGGATCTCGCCCGCCATTGGCTCGACAAGATGCAAAAGGTGCGTTCATATCGGGGTTTGGAGGAATCGTTCCCGCGACATAAAAGGAGGCGATAATTTCGTTGCTCCAACTTAAATATTGTCCACGCGTTTCGGTCGCCGCGCGCCGGTGTTCAGCTGTTGGACCGTTCGGCGCGTGGTTACAGCGAAAGACTTGATCGGCCTGGCTGTTACGAATGGTATCCTTTCCTTCAATAAATTTTTTATAATAAAGAAAAGTACGCGCTTGGACGGCTTGGGCTTTGAGGGCTTGAAAGGGGGCATTGGGATTCTCGCAGGAGATTACACCAGCGATATATTCGTCTTCAATATCAACTTGTCCAATGCCCTCGACGTTAATTTTGCAAGGTGCTTCGAGATAGAAGAATTTTTGTCCGTACCCCGGTTGGTCAGTAATATGAGTGGGAATATCGGACTCGTACGCCCCACACGAGGCCAAGATGAGAAGGGAAACAAATATGAATTTCAATCTTCTTCCTTAAAGGGTTAAAAACCAAACATAGGCAAGTTCGCCTTATATTGAAAGTATTCTGATTCAAATCTTAATCTTCGTTCTGGACCGAATATCAGGAGGTTGGATCTACGCGACGAAACTCGATGAAACATAATCGTGTACAGCGCGACTTTTAGGTCACCAAAATTGGACAATACCTTTCACTCCACTAGATTTCTACGAGACGCGTTGGAGTGTTGGTGTGAATTTTCGTTGGA
>JALSKP010000637.1 GCA_026988815.1 Myxococcales bacterium
GAGACGAGCGAGAATGGTCTCCGGCTTGGTTTTTCCGTAGCCAATATCGGCTAACATATGATCGATCGAGTTAAATTTCGCGGCGCTGAGAATTTTCTCTAACTCGCCGTTCTTCTCAACCTCTCGAAGATGAGAACCGTACTTCTTCAATTCTTTATCCAAGATATTACGGCCTAATTCTTTGGAATGCTCCCGCTGCTCTTCCCTTACAAAGTTCCTAATTTTGGTTCGTGCTCGCCCTGTTTTCACAAAGGAAAGCCAATCTTTATTGGGTGTCTGGTTACGACTCGTTAAAATTTGGCAAATATCGCCCGTTGTCAACTGATGTTTTAATGACACCATCAGTCCGTTGACTTTAGCGCCGGTGCAGCGACTTCCAACCTCGGTATGGATTGCAAAGGCAAAATCCACGCAAGTTGCCCCAGCGGGCAAACCTTTTACATCACCTGTTGGGGTGAAAACGTAGACCTCGTCGTGAAAGAGATCGATCTTCACAGATTCTAAAAATTCGTAGGGATCATCACTCTCTTGGTGTCCTTCCATAAGAGAATGCAACCAAGCAAATTTCTCATCTTCCTTGTCCGGCGTCGCCTTACCTTCTTTGTAAAGCCAGTGGGCCGCCACCCCTTCTTCGGCAATTTTGTGCATTTCAACCGTTCGAATCTGAACTTCGATGCGTTCCTGATAAGGCCCGATAACGGAGGTATGAAGGGACTGGTAACCATTGGGTTTCGGGATCGCAATGTAATCTTTAAAACGCCCGGGAATCGGTTTCCAGAGATTATGAACAAATCCTAGCGCCTCATAACATTGCGCTTTTTCTTCGAGAATGATGCGAAAAGCGAGAACATCAAAAACCTGCTCGAACTCAATTTGTTGCGCTCGCATTTTTCGAAAGATGCTCCAAAAGTGTTTGGGACGCCCTTTGACTTCACATTGGATCCCGTTTTCGCCTAGGAGTTCACCAAGGACGGCTATCACCTCACGAATAAAACTTTCTCGTTCCCTTCTTTTTCTAGAAACTTGTTCAGCAATCTCATAATACGCATCGGGATGAAGATAACGGAAGGAAAGATCTTCTAACTCCGTTTTGATCCAACTTATGCCGAGTCGATGTGCGATCGGTGCGTAGATATCCATCGTTTCTCTGGCAATGCGTTCCTGTTTATCCGGTCGCATATACTTCAAGGTCCGCATATTATGTAAACGATCGGCGAGTTTAACCAAAATGATCCGTAGATCCCTTGACATCGCGATGATCATTTTACGGAAATTTTCGGCTTGGGCTTCTTCCTTGGTCGTAAATCGTAATTTGGATAGCTTGGTCAAACCATCCACTAAAAAGGAAATATCATCCCCAAATAAAGCGTTAATTTCCTCAACGTTCGTATCAGTATCCTCGACAGTATCGTGAAGGAGACCGACGGCCAGACTTGCCGAATCCAAACGAAGATCGGCGATAATATCCATCACCTCGAGAGGGTGTGACATATAGGCTTCGCCTGATTTTCGCGTCTGTCCTCCGTGCATTTTCAGCCCGAACTCAAAGGCGTCTTCAATAACTTTGATATCGATTTCGGGATGATAAGAACGGACTTTTTCGAGAATTGTTTTGAGTCTTTCCCGAAGCTGTAGCTCTTCCGTTTTATCCATGAAACATCATCT
>JALSKP010000638.1 GCA_026988815.1 Myxococcales bacterium
ACTTCCCAGAAGACCTCAAGAAGAGATTGCAGGAGATCTTCGTGCTCTCTTTCCCCATTTAACTGGTAGTCGGCAACGCCTAAAAAGATGCCCGCATCCTTGGGGGTATATGCACCCGCTCCAGCTGAGGTCGCAATTTTTTCCGTACGAACCATCTTTTGATGAAGGGTCGAGACTTCGCCTGACCCGAGGATAACCGATAGCACATCAAGAGCCGGGATATCATCGTGAAGGATGTCAGGAATATGGAAACCGACCCGAAGGTGAGATTCGCTGAGATCTTTGGTTTGGATACCGACACGCGTTTCTTTTTGCGCCGGTTCTGTTTCCCTTGTTGTTCTAGAATAGGAAACCTGCTTACCAATAAACTGGTCGGCAATGATTCTCTTAACACTTTCCACTTCAAAATCTCCCGCCAAAACAAGTGTCATGTTTTCGGGGACATAATGTTTTTGGAAAAAGTTAAGGACATCTTTACGCTCAAAAGAATCCACTGATTCTTTTGTTCCGATAACCGGCAATTTGTAAGGATGTTTCGTATAACTAACATCAAAAAGACATTGGGTAGCCACGCGTTGAGGATCATCAATACCGCGCTTTATCTCTTCCTGAATAACTTCTAATTCTCGCCCGAGTTCATCGGTTTCAAATTCAGAATTCTGGATCACGTCCGCTAAGATATCGATGCCCTTTTCTAAAAAGCGACTCGACATAACAACGTAATAACAGGTTTGATCAAAAGAAGTGAAGGCATTGATATAGCCGCCCGATCCCTCGACTTCCATCGCGACTTCGCCGACGCCGCGTCGCTTCGTTCCCTTGAATAACATGTGCTCATGAACATGTGCCAAGCCTGCTTCGGCCGGCGTTTCATCGGCGCTTCCCACACCAACCCAAACATTTACAGCAACGACGGGCGCCGTTGAACGAGGACTAAGAATGACGTTCATGCCGTTTGGCAATTTATATTGGATGGCTGACAACAGGAGCTCCGGGGTCAAATGAGACGCGCAGCCTACACCAATAAGCACGCTAAACAGAAGCCCATTTTTGACTATTCTTCTTCCTCGCCGGCTCGTTGACTCAGCAGCCGGAGCGATCTCGGGTCTCCGGTAAATGTTTTGACGACATCTCCTTTTGCAAGAGCCGCCTCGATGGATGCAGTGGGTATTTCCAGAAGATAGTTTTCCCAGGTCTTCTCGTCCGCTGTCATCTGGGGATCAAAGATAAGCGCGCGTGGGTTCGGTCCATTCCAGTTCGCTTTTTCTAAGACCGTCCTTCCCTGCTCAGAATCGCCTTTTTCGAAATAGTATTGGGCCAAAATAGCAAGGTAACGCCCGCTATACTTTCCCGTCTTCGTTCCGTTTTCAAAGACCTTCGACAATTTCCCGCCGTCATCCAAACGATGAAAAAGTTCGGCACCCCAGCCCTGCCACCTCCAAAAAAAGGGATTCTTTTTCCTCGGATCTTGTCCCTCGTAAAAGGTTATCGCCTCTTGCCAACTTGCATCACGAATAAGTAAGGCGAGAAGAATGCTGCGGTTAGCTAAAGATTCGGCTTTGCTTCGGAAAAGATTGTGGGTTTTTCGTTTTGAACAAAAGCTATATGCTAAATCGTAATACTGATTCATGTATAACCAGTGCCCGAGCTGGGCACGTAAATAGAGATGGGCCATGGTTAAGGTATAGGGGAGGATGAGAACTAAAAATCCATAGGACAATTCGTCCTTGGTGCCGATCATAAATTCGGAAAGTTTTGAAAAACCAGGAAAGAAGTTTAAAGCCACTGCGACGAGGTAGAGCACGGATAACGCCAGTCCCAGTGTTCCCAAAAAGGAGACGCCTACGATGGCGATTTTCCCGCCTAAATCTGACCCGTTTTTTGGCACCATGGCTTCCATAAAAGAAGGATTGTCCGCGATTCTTCGTAATTTACAAGAAAAGATGCTGTGACCTCGATGTCTCTGTGTCTCTAAAGGCAGGTCTTATTCGCAACAGTTGCATAGAAATCATTAACAATCCTCGCTGAATCGATCGCCTCTGGTAAGAATAACTTGGCGTCGACGTGTTCAGATACGACCTGTGTGGCCTGTGTCGATGACACGGTGGTGCAGCCACTTAGACGGTCTGCCACGATGTGACGACGGAACCTGTAAAGAAGAAGAAATCGCATGTGAGGATTGAGACAACAGTAGAAATCAAAGGTGTCCTGCGGGAACAAAAAATTGCGATTGCGCAGGAGGATGTGGAGGCGCTGCAACCTGTCCCAAAGATCCGCCGACTGGAGGATTAGGAGGCTGTTTTACTGTTCCAAACACCGCGGCGAGAAATGTGCAAGGCACCTTTTTGTGGAAACCTGTTTCGGAAGGGAATGGTAAATTGGTTGTTCTTTTCCCTGCCTCGGCAAATGCTAAGGGCGCCTATGTTGAGACTCCCCAAGGTGTAAAAGAAAATGGAAACAACGTTGGGCGAACGAATGGCAATCGCCCGACTTTCAGGTTCTCAAAGCGGGCGCTGGGTATCCTGCTAACAGCAAGGCTTGCTGGACGAAATAGGAGGCAGACTTACTAAATCGGAAATAAACGTATTGCATGCCGCACCGAATTTGCAAGAAGCGTTGCCTTCCACCCACCGATTTGGACACACCGAACCCTAACAGATTCTATAAGGCATGTGTGACAACGCTTCTAATGTCGTCTACATGATCTAAACATCATCGTGTGATCTAGATCGGGGATTCAGTCAAACTCTTTCCCATACTCCGCGTCGAACCAGGCATTCCCACGCGGAGTATAGGAACGAGAAATTTAAAGAATTTTCCCTCCTAAAATGACCACGCCATAAACATCAACACAGATTTAAAAAAAACCTTTGACCTCCAAAAGTCGTGTTTATAGTTCAATGTGAAAGGAGGCGAACTCAGAGCGAGTTGCCAACCGAAACAAAACTTAATTCCTAAATGGAGGATGACATGCATCATGCATTAGCGACCCAGGATCCCTTTGCCCAACTTCGGAGAAATTTTTTCGGACGATCCGCTCCTTCGCAGAGCAATCAGAAGACGAAAGCGAACTTGGCGATTAACATTTACGAGGACGAGAACGCCTATCTTATTCGAACACGACTTGCCGGTTTTTCGGTCGAGGATATCGAAATTGAGGTTGTAAAAAACCAGGTGAGTATTCGAGGCACACGCAAGGAAGAAACAAGCGAGGAGGACATTAAACTTCATCGCCAAGAAAGAAATGTGTTCACTTTCGAGCGCACCTTCGCCCTTCCTGAAACGGTGGACCCCGATAAAGTACGGGCCAATTTTAAGAATGGGCTACTTGAAATCATTCTCGATAAAGATGAAAAAGCAAAAGCAAAACGTATCAAAATCACAGAAGGAGCAGTCTAATGAAAGAGCAAGAAAAAGGAAAAGAAGAAACTGAAGGACTATGGGAAGGCACTTATTTTCGACCTGCAGTTGATATTCTAGAAACGCCAGAACACCTCATCATCAAGGCTGATGTTCCGGGAATCGGCGTGGATCATTTCGATATCGATGTCAAAGAAAACGTCTTAACCCTCACCGGTCAACGTCAAAAACTCGACGAGCGTTGGAAAGCGATTCATCAAGAATTTGAGGACGGCCACTATTTTAGAAAGTTCCGACTTGGTAAGCAAGTTGACCAATCTAAAATTGAGGCAACCTACAAAGAGGGCGTTCTGGAAATCCAGATTCCTATGCTAAAGGATCCCGAGCCTCGAAAAATCGAAATCCGGCAGTTGTAAAACTGATTGCTTGGCCGGTCACCAGACTTGAATTTTCACGGACAGAAAGTCTGATCGAATTCCGAATTTAAAGCGACCAATCCGATGTCCTTCTCAAAAGGTAACACTCTAGATTTTGAAGGGCTTGGGCTCCGATACATACGCCCTCGTATAAAACTCCCCTTTTCATTACTCAAGCAAACGAATTCAGAAAAGGTTGGGGTTAGCGTGTAAGACCCATTCGGTGAGGCGTTTTCGAAATCTTTCCCTTTACCCGCTAATAAAATGCTCGATGTCGCTTAACGCATCGAAAATCGAACCCGATAATTCGTCACGCCTTTGTCAACTGAATCGAATTGTTGAGTGATTTTTGCGGGTTCTTGGGCACTGATGCCTCATTTACTTTTCGAGTTCACTGGCTAGACATTCAGGACTCAAAAAAGTTGCCGAACTTACTAAATTTTTCTACGAGTTTTGCGACTTGCTTCTTGGCAAGTTCAAGATCGGTAGCGCCGATGAGCGTATGCATATCCTTTTCTATGGAATTGAAAAAAGCATGCAATTGGTCGAAGGTTTTCCCCTTATATTGTTTATCCAAAATAATCGTTTTCGTCCCATCAAAAACCTCTTTGCCTAACGCGCTATACGCCTTCACATCGTCGGAGCTAAAACCCTTGAGGCGGGAATGCATTTTCTTAACCTGATCCATAGTGGAGACGTTCAGTTTCCACTTCTTTTTCCCTTCCGCTAATTGCAACCCAGCGTGATCTTTCTTCCCACCCATTGCGCCTCTCTTCTGGAACTCAGCGTCGAAGAGCGCGCCCGCGATACGCGTTAAGGTGCCTTTTTCTATACCCAGTTTGGGCATGAGATTAAACTTTCGGACCGCGCCAGGCATATTGCTTTTTGACTCATCAGGGTTGGTCACCCAGTCTGAAACAGCCGTGATAAAATCGGCTCTTTTAGGATAGAGGGGTTTATAGTGTTCTTGTACGCGAACCATCGGTGGCGCTATTTTCTGACCTGGACCCATCTTTTCAAGGTGGCAGCTCATACAATTGGATTTTAGAAGCGCATAATCGGTGTCCGGGGAATTTGCCGATGTAGGTTTCTCGCCTTTGGTCTTTGTCGTGATGGACTTCACTTCGGAAGGGGTCTCTTTTTTCTCCTTCGACTCACAGGACAGGAAAAAAACGCTACTCAGTAAAAGATATTTCAGCACAAAAGGCTCCGTATAATGATGGCGCCATCCTTTAGAATATTACGATTAATGTAAACCCTTTTTATCCCTTCCTGATTTAAGATAGTGTGATCCATATCAGCAGGATTTTGAGAGAACTTGCTTTCGTTGCTCTACAGCAAAGCTGCACAAAAGGAATTCCCTCGCTGGAAGAGGGAACAAGAACTGCTCCGAATAAGAGCCGCGGCCAAGAGGATAAAAAATATCCCTCCAGCAAAATATAGAATATTCATTGACCAAGGCTTGATTTGAGCTGACCGGCGAGGTGCTCAGAATATCGTTTTTTCCCAGAGTAGTTTAAATGCCCTTGGTCGAACCAGATATCTTTATTGCCTCGATAAAGACCTGTGTTGTCAAAAAGCGGAGCCTTTAAAACGCTCTTTATTTCCGAAAGATCATAAAGGAATTCCGTTTTATAGGTCGGCTCTAGTACGAATATCAATTCGCTCCCTTGTGCTTTCGCAAAGGCATGAAGTTGATTTAAATACTTCATCTTGGATGGATTTAAATTTTTGAGCACCGTTTTTTCAGCGATTTTACTCTCATCAAAACCACCACCCATTAATATCGAATCGCCATTGGAGCATTTCAGGGTCGCCTTCCCTTTTCCCTTTTTACTGTTTTGAATAATCCGACATTCCCTCTCATCAAATAAGGGGGCTGGCTTCTTTTCCTCGGCCTTCTTCGAGATCTTTTTCCTCGGCTCAAAGCGGTCATAAGATTTCTTTACCCGTGAGGAAACGCCGTCCGCATACACTCTAATCTTATTGGTCCCTTCTGCTAGATGAGCAATAGCGTTCAAGCCATCCCTCAGATTTGCACCGCTTTCAAGAACCGCCTTTAGAGAAAACCAGTCGATTGTAATTGGAAAATCCCAACTCTCTTCATAGAGAGTCTGCACCGATAAACTCAATACGACGCTCTTGGGTTTACGTCCCAATGCCCCCTTTAAGGTCGAAGCATAAGAAGATAGTTTTGCACCAGACACCCCGAGGTTGTAAACCAGCATACCATTATCGCGAAAGCTTCGTTGGCTCATATGGTACTCCGTTCGAGAACTGCCAACGAAAATAATATCAAGTTCGCCAACCTTATGGTTCAATTTCAGATGGGTAAGCTTAGATGTTCCGCGTTGGGTAAAGCGCGATTTATTTGTCCGTCTTTGCACGATAAAGTCCAACGCAAAACCCACGACGAAATACATCGACAGGAACAACGCAACAATGAGAAGCAGGCGTACATAAAACTTAGAATTGGAAGTACAAGAACTCATTTGACCTCCCTATTTCTAAAACCAAAAAACATGCAAAAAGCAAAAGGGCTAACCCCACAACATAGGGATAGGATAACTCCCATTTTTTCTCTTTTAGGTACAAACGTGCAACGCTCCACGGCGTGACAGAAATCATTAAACCGACGATTACCGCAATACCCCAGAGCGGATTAATTCGCCCAAGGTTAGATACATCGTACATTTTTGAGAGAAAAAGAAAGCTCTCACCTAACGATTTCGAGCGGAAAAAGACCCAACATATATTGACGAAATTAAAGGTGATCAACCACGCAATGAGCTTGGGCATTTTTATACCAAGTTTGGTCCACGCCCGGTTAATCGTAAGCCCCAAACCATGTAAAAAGCCCCAAATGATAAATTGCCAACCGGCGCCATGCCACATTCCACCGAGCACCATCGTTGCCATCAAATTCACATAAGTACGGATTTTTCCTTTCCGATTCCCCCCCAAGGGAATGTACAAATAATCGCGTAGGAAAGTGGACAAGGTCATATGCCACTCTCGCCAGAACTCCTGAATGCTCAACGCGCGATAAGGAGAGGTGAAATTTAAAGGGAGACGAATATTGAAAAGCAGGGCCGAGCCCAATGCCATTTCCGAATAGCCGCTGAAATCAAAATACAATTGAAAGGTGTAGGAAAGTGAAGTGAACCAGGCCGACAAAAGGGTCAGGTTCTCAACATTTTTGAAACCCTCGTTGGCCCAAATCGCGAAAGTATCGGCGAGTATCACTTTTTTCGCCAGTCCCAACGCGAACACGATAAGACCTAATGTGATATTGCTTTGGTTTACAAGATGCAGATCGTCTTTCTCGAATTGAGGCATCAGTTGTTTATGATGAACGATCGGACCGGCGATGAGCTGCGGGAAAAACGTAATAAAAAGAAAGTAATGGGAGGGGCTATAATCTTTGGCTTTTCCCTCGTAGGCATCCACCAAATAGGCGATTTGCTGGAAGGTAAAAAAGGAAATCGCCAGGGGCAATACAATTTTTTCGAAATGAATAGAGGTCTCAAAAAGAGCATTCACATTGTCGATGAAAAAATTAAAATATTTAAAGTAGGCCAGAAGAGCAAGGTTTATCACGACACCAAAGATCATAATACTCTTGGTGCTTTCCTTCTTTTCGCTAATCGCCTTCCCTACGGAAAAGTTAAAGACGAGTGAAAACAAAAATAGGATAAGATAAATTGGATTCCAAAATCCGTAGAAAAATAAGGAGCATCCCACCAGCCAAAAATAGGAGACGCTCTTCTTTGTATGCTTCCCTAAAAAGTAAAATCCGAAGACGGAAATCGGCAGGAAAAGAAGTAAATAGACATATGAGTTAAAAAGCACTTTTCTTCCTTTAGATACTCATTCGTTTGAATTTCCATTCAGGAATGTTTTTAATCGTCAACATGATCCACTTCCACAAACCCTTGGTATACAGAACATTCTTGCCCGTTTTTTGGGCGTGGTAAATCGCTTTAGCGACCTCTTCTGGCTGGGCAGTTAAACGCTCGGGCAGATCCATTTTTTCGGTCATTTTTGTTGCCACAAATCCCGGCTTAACGGTAAGTACATGTACGCCGGACTCGAACAAGCGATTTCGCAGACCCGACAAATAGGTGGTGAGGGCAGCTTTGGAAGAACCGTAAACATAGTTACTTTTTCGACCGCGGTCCCCGGCGACCGAACTTATGCCGATGATAAATCCGCTACGGCGTTCTTCAAAATCGTTGGAGATAATATTGAGAATGCTCACGATACCCGTGTAGTTGGTATCAACAATTTTTTGGGATTCTTCAAAATCGCTTTGGGCTTTTTCTTGGTCGCCTAAATATCCCACAGCAACGATCACCCCTTCGGGTCGCGAGGCGAGGGTCTCGTAAAAAGCGTCATGACTTGAATAATCGAGTACATCGAAATCGACACGATCCACACTTCTACCTGTGCGGATATTTAAATCTGTCGCAAAAGCGTCCAGCGCTTCGGAACGTCGGGATGCTAAAATAAGGTCAAAGCCCTCTTCGGCATACACCCTGGCCGTTGCTTTTGCGATATCGCTCGTTGCGCCAATAATTAAAACCGAAGCCATTAAATACCTACTCGTTTGGATTGCAGAGAACTAAAACCTTGTGTCAAATTATACTTCTTTCGGAGCGCGCGAAAGAGCGTCACTTTTGGATAACCCTTTTCAAAATTGTCCCGGCTTACCCGGACGTCTTTGGCCAAATAAACGCGACCGCCGTACTCGGCCACGATTTCGTCTAAGCTATCAAGCAAGGCAAAGAGGTCATCCTCAATTTTGAAATCCAGTGCTAAACTATATCCTTCCATCGGAAAAGAGAGATAGTTTTCGTTCTCCGCTCCGCATAATTTTAAGATCGCAAGGAAGGAGCCTTTTCCGGCGTCGGCGATTTTTGCAAGGATTCGTTCATAGCCCTCATAGCTCGCCTCTTTGGGGAGAATACATTGGTACTGCGTAAATCCATTTTTACCGTACACACGATTCCAGTTATCAACAAAATCGAGGGGATAGAAAAAGGTATCTATGCTTACTTTTTGCTGAGTTATCCTACCTATGGTTTTCTGAAAGTAGCCAAAGTTGAGAAGCTTAATCGATGCGTAATTCAACGTGAAAGAGGGAAAGCTAAAAGGAATATTGAGGCGCCATTTATTGGAATAGCTAAGGTCCCCATCATTACTAAAATCGCCTACCATTAAAAGACAGCGACCCAAGGCATCGCCCTTGGCAAGACAGTCAATCCAGGCTACCGAATAGGGGGTATCGCGATAAGTTTCAAAGGCCTCAAAGGTCTCTTTTAGGTTCTGTGTTTTAATGGTTGTCTGATGAATTGTTTTTGATTTGATGGGTGTCAAGGACAAGGTGGCCTCGGTGATAACGCCCGTTAATCCCATCCCGCCACAAGTGGCCCGAAAGAGCTCCTTATTTTGATTTTTCGTACAGATCTTTACTTTTCCGTCGCCCATCATCAACGAGAAAGAAATCACGCTCTCGCTAAAACATCCCGCGACGTGGTGATTTTTTCCGTGAACGTCGGCCGCTATTGCGCCACCTACGGTAATCAATTTAGTACCGGGGGTTACTTTTAAGAACCACCCCTTAGGCACCACCAATTCGAGAATTTCAGAAAGAAGGACACCTGCTTGAACACGAATCTCGCCTTTATCTTCATCGAAGGCTAGGAAATAATTCATCTTCCGCGTTTCAATGATATTTTTACTTAAGGCACTATCGCCGTAACTTCGTCCGTTTCCAAAGGGAATCAGATCAGTATTTTCGGCGATGATACGCTTCAAACGCTCGGGTTTATCAAACCTGAAAATCTTGCTTTTAATATGTGGATAGTTTCCCCAACTTAGAAAGCCCATAGATTGCCCTTTGAAAGATGGCCCCTATTTATTCTTAGACCAAGAAAAAGTCAAACCGGGGTTGGGTCAATTAACTTGCGCAATCCTTCATCCTGGTAGAGTCAGGACATGAGCAAAGCAAAACACGCATTAGAAACTTGTTTGGTCTTGGGAACCCAGTTGGATCGGACGAATCATCGCCGTCTATTAGAGGCCTACGTTGCACGCGTAGCGCCCACGCAAGGCGGTACATTTGAGCCCATCGACAAGGTGTTAAGCGATCTCCTACCAGAGGTAGAACCGGATTTTAAACCCGGGGTTGCAGGATGTGTAAGCCAAGCTCTACGACGCTTTACCCAATCTCAATACAGCCTCGATATTCGCCTAACCGGCACCGATTACGGTCCCTTCGAACAACGAACTGCGCCTTACCGCGTCGACCGAACCTTTTTTCATTTGGGCTTTTCAATTCTGAGCGCCAAGGTCGACATGGAATTCCCGGGTTACTCGCCCTATTCGGCCTCGCGCATGCTCGATATCCCTTTGTTCCGCGAACATTTCGAATCGGTCAGCGATCTTCTACCGGACTATATTTGGTGGGAAGCCCACGATCGAAAAGAACAAATTAAGAAAGCCTTGGACTTGCAAAGTCTGAGCGAAAAAAGAAAAGCCATCGCCGATGCCGGATTTGATGTGAGCTCCTTCGGCTTGTACTTGGTTACTTTTCAAACCCTCCACATGTCCGGAAATTCTCCCCAATCAACATTGTAAATTTTGACTGTCTAGCGGTTCATTCTGGTCCCCTAAGTTATGTTTAGTCGGTTGGGTTGATGGAGCAAAGCGACGAAACCCAACCGTTTTTTTTCGCGGCGAGCACGACCTCGGCTTCGTTCAGTCCGAGTCGTTAAATTGAACCCTTGAAGATAGAGCATCTAGATTTTATCCTCAACTAAGGGCGGTGTATGAATGTAAGGTAGAATGTCCGCAAGGCATGACTGCTTGCCAAAGCGCATCAACAACATGTATCTCACCCCCCTCTTGTGCGAGTTCGCTTTTGTGCGAGGCCCTCTAGAAACCCATCTATTGGTAAAAACACTTACAAAAATCTGAGTGGTGGAAATTCAGGATTAGTGAGGAATTCCAACGGGGATATTCAGCGAGGTTTGATCGCATGGCCCCTCAACGAGCCCAATCTAAATGTTGAATGAACCGACCTTCCGACGCGGAAAAAGAGCCCCTTAAAAAGTAGTGTGATCCCTTTCTGAGGTATTTTCTTTCTTTGTAGGGGTAACCCTTTCTACGTCTACTCTTAGTTGCGTTTAATCGTGGGTTGCGTCGTCGGTGAGGTCTTCTTCGCTTTTGCTTTGGGCGTTCGAGATTTCTTCATCGCCGCAACTCCGTTTTTATATCCATTCAGAAGAGGGTCATACCCCATGATGAGAAGATTTCCACACTGTTTGGATGCCCCTCTCCCCGAGCGTAGAGAATCAAGTCCTCCCAATTCTTCTTTCCAAATTTTGCAATCAGCGGCGCCGAGATCTGAGCATACATTCCCTTCCAGTTGGTCACAGAGTTTTCCACAACCTACCGAGGAAAAAAGGAAAAGAGAAAGCGTACTTAGAGCGATAATATTCTTGATCATGAGCGGTCCAAAGATAAAGAAGAAAACTACTTCGAAAATGTGTTCCAAGCAATAGGAGTTTCGACCTGTGTGCGATAGGACATTTTCGTGGGGTAAAAGATGAAACACCAGTCTGGTTATCTTCGTTCGAAATTATCCATCAAAGCTCAAAAGGGTAAATCCGGCAACTTTAACATGTGTATTTACTAAATATCATCCCTAGGAAAGATCCTGAATTCAGGGATAAAATTAGGAGAGCAAAATATTTTTACGAGCGTAAAATCGTAAGGTGAGTTCCACGCCCTCTTGAAATGCGAGGTCATGCTCCAAAAGGCGCCAAGGTCAAAAAGCGACGAACTCAGACGGTCGATGAAAAGATGCGCGTGTTTGTGGTTTTGCGTTTCAGACGAAGATCGAAGGCCATGCAAATATTCCTTAAAAAAGGTCTGCCAAGGTCAGGAATCCTTAACCCATCCTCGCCGATCACCAAAGCACCATCGCTTTCAAGTTCCAGGAGATCCTTCAACACCGCATCCAATTCTGGAAAACGTGACTCTGGTAAAATCCAATCTGTTTTTGACTCGCACATAATGCGAAGAATATGCTTGCGAATAATAAGGTCTTCATCAGTTAAATCGTGCCCACGAAAAATAGGGAAATCACCGGCGTTAACCGCATCTTGAT
>JALSKP010000639.1 GCA_026988815.1 Myxococcales bacterium
GCTGAAACTTAAATGTTGGGGGTAAACCCGATGAACAGCAGTGCACTTTGCGTACCAAGTGCTGTTTTACGTCATTGTGCCTAAAAAACATATAATATTTTAGTATGAATGGAATAATCGCGACATTCATGTCATGTACAAAAATATTTTCTTATCTGGGTTGACTTGGAAGCCGCGTACATAGGAAAGTTGTCAGAACAAAAGGCTGTTATGATTATCAACAAACTCCTCGTTTTCGTGGTTTTTCTCCTCTCGTGTGCTAGCCCATCACAAAAGAAATCCGCGCCGCCCCGTGAGGATGTTTCTTTGTCTTCTAAGGTTGGTCAGTCCGAATCCACCTCGGTGGAAAATCCCCAATATGTTGTGCTTTTTAAGACCACCAGACTTTACTTTCAACAGGATGAAGGAGGAGATTTTGTCCAGTTTATCGGCGCCGACGAGCAAGCAGAATTTGACAGGCTCCGCAAAGCGCAGGCGGCCGATCTTATACGAAAAGAAAAAGTTCTTTTAGATAAAAAGAAAGCCAAAGCGGCAACCCGGAAAAAGGCCAATCGTAAAAAGATGAAAGCGGCGAAGAAAAAACATAAAAAGCGTTGGCGACGTATGTCGAAAAAACAACGTAAAAACGCCTTGTTGAAAGAAAAACGAAAAAAAGAGAGGCAAAAAGCGAAAGCGATACGGGCACAACGTAAGAAAGCGGAAAGGAAAATATCTGCGACATCAAAGCAAATGAAGGCCGATTCTCCAGACGGCGATAGGGTATCCTTCTTTCCGATGAGAATGCTCAAAAGAAAAGGCAACTGGGTTCAAGTTGAGACGATATCGCAATCTGTCGAGATGTCCCATTGTCATCAAGATGTGTTGAAGAGTCTCGGCGATATGAAAATCCGTTTTTGGGTCAAGTCGTCCGATATTTCTGATGTGGTCTCTCGGTCGGTCAGTGTGAATGTCAAAAAGGGCGCCCCTCTCAAATTATTGCCAGGACTCGGAATTCTGAACGAAGGTGGGCAACAGTATATTTTTGTAGCGGGTTTTAAACTTCCCGTGACCTTGCATAGCGATTCCATCGCGCACAATTATCGACCGCTTCGAGGGATGGATCAACCGATTACCGATACGGTTTTTAGCGCGTTGGGAATTGCTAGAGGACTCAGGTTCGGGAAAGAACGCTTGCCGATAAATCCCTTTTTCTCGAAATATGTCTCTCAAACACTCAAGATCGGATCGAAAAATTATGCGGCCTTTCAATCTCGATGTGCGGAGGTCTTTGTTCGCGTTGAGAAGGGAGATATTGAGCGTGCAGGTCCTCGAGGCGTAACACGTTTTGGTGGCGAGGATTTTGGGAATACGAGCGACACAATTCGTGCTGGTAGTCAGATTACATTGCCTTCGGGGGATGTTGTAGGGGTGGTACTTCGAGACTTTCCAATCGAGAAACGGGATGAAAAGGGATGCTTTCGTCTAAAAATATGGAGAGGGAAGCGAGGAAGACGCGCAGTGCGTCTGTGTTCTCGCTTTGATTAACCTTCTATTTTTCTCCTGAGATTCTCGAAGATCCGTTCAAACTCTTGGGGCTTGAGCGCACCTAAAAATCCGACGAAAGTTGCAAACCAAAGTGCAATTTCGATGACCGTACCCAGTTCAGCCA
>JALSKP010000640.1 GCA_026988815.1 Myxococcales bacterium
CAAAGAAGTAAAGGAGATTTTCGGATGAGTGATATGCGTGCCCTTTATCAAGAAGTGATTCTTGAACACAATAAAAAACCTCGAAATTTTAAAATCCTTGATCCCTGTACTCATCAAGCCCATGGTTATAATCCCCTTTGTGGTGATGACTATACGGTCTACACAATAGTAAATGGAGATACTATCGAAGACATCTCATTCCAGGGAAGAGGCTGCGCGATCTCTAAAGCATCGGCTTCGATGATGACCTCCCGTTTGAAAGGGAAAAGCACCGATGATGCCGAAAAACTCATCGCCGCTTTCCGAGAAATGATGACCGGCCAAGAGGTCGAAAAAGATCGTATCGGACATTTAAAAGTATTTGAGGGCGTCTCAAAATTGCCTTCCAGAATTAAGTGTGCCGTTCTTCCCTGGCATGCTTTGCACGCAGCGTTAAATGGTAGCCAGGACACAACTACCGAAGGTGGAAAAGATGAATGGGATAACGATGCAAATTCGGGAAAGGAGGAACAATGAAAATTTCGGAAATCGAATACACACCCAACCCAAACGCGGTTAAATTTATACTCAGCGAAGCGCTCACACCTTTCGGCATTACAGCTGAATTTCATTCTATCGAAGAAGCCGAAAGTGTGCCCTTGGCGAAGAAAATATTTTCAATCGAAAATGTTATTTCTCTTTACTATACCGATAAGTGGCTCACGGTAACGCAAAACGGAGAGTCGGACTGGAACGAATTATTGCGAGAAATCGCGGCGCCGATTCGCGAGTCGACGATCGAGGACGCAGCGCTCACCGGTTACACGCCAGCAAATGGCGGCGCCCCCATCGAATTTGAGGGCCAGGGATTGGACGATGAGCGAATGCCCTATATTCGTGACCTCATCGCCTACGAAATCCTACCTTTTTTACAAGGTGATGGTGGAGGTTTGCAGATCAAAGCACTGGTCAACAACCAGCTGTTTATCCGTTATGAGGGCGCCTGTGGCACCTGTCCAGCTTCCTCAACGGGAACATTGATGGCAATTGAAAATTTATTACAAATGGAAGTTGACCCTGATCTTGAGTGCATCGCGATCTAGAAAAGTCGGCACAACAATTAGGGCCAATAATTACAAATCCCATCCTCCCCGCAGATTCCTCGCTTACAATCCAAATCCGAAAAACAATTGAGATTTCTTCGATCTCTACCCTTCAAAATCTGACCAGAATCTTGATGAAGCGGAATTGAAAGACGTAACTTTTAACGAGACCCCAACCGATTTTAAAACCTTTGGCAAACAATAAAAAGCCTCTCATAGAGAGGCGATTTGTCTCATTGGTTAAATGAGAAATGCAATTTGGTTTTTGCATTTATAAAGTACCGGAGGCGGGAATCGAACCCGCACGACCGCAAAGCCATCGGATTTTGAATCCGACGCGTCTACCAATTCCGCCACTCCGGCAACGGAGCCGGAAAGTATACCTGGGCGTCTTAAAAGGCAATGGGAAATCTAAACTTTTTAGATCACACTTAGTGTGATCCTTTTCGGTGGGATTCTGATCCCCTCTCCCTCTGGTGGAGGGTTAGGGTGGGGGACTTCGTTTTAGCTTGTGGGTTTATTGGCTTCGGCCTTGACCTAGTTAAGTTGTTGAACTTAT
>JALSKP010000641.1 GCA_026988815.1 Myxococcales bacterium
ATGAGGATGGAAAAATTCATGAGTTTGAGCGCTTTTTCCCAAACCAGACCTTGCAAATACATCGGACCTATTTTGAGAATATTTCCTATGAAGATCTAAACGATATCGATGGAAGGTGTATTCAGAAGTCGTCTTGGTACTCAAAGGATCACGCTTTCCATAAAGAAAAATTATTTTTCTACAAGGGCGAACAGTTAGCGAGAGTCAGGGAAAGAGAAGCACCGGGCTGCGTAAGTTATGAAGCGACATTGCAAGCTGACGGTAAACTCTTCTGCGAATTCTTTTCCAAATACGGCGTACCAACGATGAGTGGTTATATTGAAGCGGACTTGCTCACGGGGGTTTGGAATCTTTACGCTGAAGAGGCGACTGTTGATACTACGGGTCTGGAAATTTCGGTTGATCCGAAAAACTCCAACCTTGCCTTTTCGGTCTATAGTGCTTTCTTCGATGTATCGCTCCCTGCGTTGATCGCTTCTGCGGATGCGGATTTTCTTAAAAAGTTGGACACGATTGATTGGGAAAATGCCGAAAGTTGTTTCGGGGATCCAACGTCGGTTCGTGATGGAATCATTGGGTTAACCTCTCCCTTTGGTTGTATTAGAGAAAAAGCGATGGGAATGGTTAGCGGAGAAACGCTGCACCAAGGGTCGCTGTATAAAGTTACAGCACTAGCGGTTCCATTTTTAGTCGATCTCCTGGATCACCCAAATACGGATCCAGAATTGGTACTTACACAACTGAGGTGGTACGCCGAATCGGCACATCCCTATGTGGAAGAGGCGCTTGCGGCAAAATCGGAAATGACCGAGGAAGATGAGGATTGGACAATTAGTGTTCTTGGACCTTTAGACGCGATTTCGGCCGGCTGGGAAAAAATTGTGAAATTTTCAAGCGACGCGAATTTGGTGAACGACGTGATTTCCCTTGCGAAGGACGGACCCGCTGCAGCCAAAGATTTTTTATTCGAATATGCAAAATCAAAAGACCCGTTGAAACGAGCAACTACGGTCGACGCTATTGCTGATTTTTCCGCCTTCAAAGAAAACGAGTTATTGATTTTTCTTGAAGATGATTCGGCGCTGGTTCGTTTGGTCGCAGCAATACGAACTGCATTATTTCACGGTGGAGAAACGCCAAAACCCTTTGTGGATGAACTCATTAAGTCGCTCGATAATTATGAGGAGGTCGAAGAATCCTACTCTCAAATTCTTTCCAACGATTCAGCCCTACTCACCGATATTGCACTTGCATTGGCCTCCATTCGTTCCTCCCAAACAAAAGATCTTCTTGGTTGGCTGAGTGATAATATCGATACTGTCGATATCGGCAGCGCGGCGCACCAGATCGCCTCTTCGGGAAGATTCGGTGGTTTGGGGAGTTCGTCAGAATTTAGTTTCTTCATCATTTTCCTTTTTTACGTTTTACAATCATCATTCCTGCCTGAATTCAAGTTCTAAGTGCGACACTTAAATTGTCGAACGGGAAAGCTGGTTTAACATCATGCTTTTCTAATCGACAAGTAAGAGGAGCACAAATGAGTTATACCCCAGCTTTCCCAAATCGAACGTAGTCAAATTTATGCGCTTTTGAAAGGTAATCATACCGCGCGGGAAATCTCCCAAATTTTGGCACGA
>JALSKP010000642.1 GCA_026988815.1 Myxococcales bacterium
AGACTCAAAAAACCGATTAAAAAAACGGATAAGGGTTGGGTGGAAATCTCTTGGGAGGACGCCTTTTCAGAGGTTATCTCCAACCTCAAGAGGGTCCGTGAAACCTATGGAAAGGATGCCATCGGATCCTATCGTGGGAACCCTACCGTCCACAATATTGGGCTCATGCTTTTCGGCGGGCCTTTTCTACGTGCAATCGGGTCGACTCAAAAGTATACAGCGACCTCGGTCGATCAACTTCCCCACCATTTTGCGTCCTTGATGATGTTTGGTCATTATCTTCTCACGCCTATTCCCGATATTGATCGGACCGATTTCATGCTCATCATGGGCGCAAATCCGGCTGTTTCAAACGGCAGTATTATGACCGCGCCTGGTTTTTCCAGACGCCTTAAAAACATCAAAAAACGTGGCGGCAAGGTTGTCCTCATCGACCCACGCTTCACGGAAACGGCAAGGATAGCCGACCAACATTTTTTCATCAAACCCGGTAGAGACGCCCTACTTTTGCTGGCTCTTTTACACGTTATTTTTGACGAAAACTTAGCTGACCCCGGGCATCTCCAAGATCATATCAAAGGATGGGATGAACTCCGAAAAATCACGACACATTTCGCCCCCGAAAAGGTCGAAAAGCTGGTGTCCATTTCGGCAAATGATATTCGCAAACTTGCCCGAGACTTTTCAAACGCGCCAAGCGCGGTCTGTTATGGGAGAATTGGTTTATCCACGCAAGAATTTGGCGGCCTCTGCCAATGGCTGGTCAACGCGCTCAATTGTGTCACCGCAAACATGGATTCCGTCGGTGGCGCGCTTTTCACCCTTCCGGCGATCGATGTCCTAGGTATGGGAGCAGCGAGTGGTAAGTTCGGAACCTTTAACACTCGAAAAACACGCGTTCGCGGCCTCCCCGAATTCACGGGAGAATTTCCCGTGGCCGCCTTAGCCGAGGAAATTCTTGTCGAAGGTGAAGGACAAATTCGAGCGATGGTCACCATCGCCGGGAATCCTATTTTGTCGACCCCGGATGGAAAAGGGTTGGAAAAAGCATTCCAGAGTTTGGACTACATGGTCGCCATAGATATTTATCTCAACGAAACCACACGTCACGCGGACATTATTCTACCGACCACAACAGGTCTAGAAACACCTCTTTACGATTTGGTCTTCCATCAATTTTCGGTAAGAAACACAACCAAATATTGTGCTCCGCTTTTTGAGAAAGAAGAATATCAACGTCACGATTGGGAGATTTTGAAAACCCTAAGCGAGGGTTTAGGCGGAAAAAGTAACGACATGGATTTGGAAGGGATGCTCACAATGATGTTGCAATTTAGCCCCTATCGCGACAAAAACTTGAGTTTAGATACACTTGAAGAACATCCTCATGGCATTGATTTAGGCGAACTCAAACCACAATTTCCCAAGCGCCTTTTTACCGAGGATAAAAAAATTGAACTCGCCCATCCGCTCTTTTTACAAGACCTGGATAGACTCAACACGCGAATGCAAACGTGGGAAACGCCGGATAAGGACTACCCCTTTCGATTGATCGGGCGCCGACAACTTCGCTCCAATAATTCTTGGATGCACAATAGCGCAAGATTGATTAAAGGTGGCAACCGATGTGTG
>JALSKP010000643.1 GCA_026988815.1 Myxococcales bacterium
TACTGACTGTAAAACAGCTTCGGATTGTCCCCCTGATTTTCCCTACTGCTACCTTAAGGCTTGCCAGAATGTCCCCGCTTGTAAAGCGGACAAAGACTGCCAAGTCGGTCAATTCTGTTATTTCGAAACCTTCTGCGTTAGGTCTAAAAGCCTTTGTGAAAAAGACGATGATTGTCCTCTCGCTAAATGTAAAAATAGTACTTGTGTTTACGAAGAAAACCAATTTGACGGTCTCTGATTTTCGATTGGTTTGAAAAAAAACATTGCAGATACTAAGTTCGAGACTTTTGTACCCGCGACTTCATCGATACCGGGGCAGATAGAGGACATCTCCATCGGCGATGTTTGTTCATATTTTACCGCATTGACATTTGGAAGGTAGTAAAGTTGACAACAATACCAAGGTTGGCCCCGTCCGTGTAGGCGAGAGATGCGATATCGGTGCGAGCACGATCTTCTGCAATTACGATGAGAAAAACACAGAAAAACGGTCGCCACCAAGGATGCCAAAAACGTAAATGTACTTACTTATTTAACCATTCGATATAGGTTTTCGACGCTCCCACAAAATATTCCTTTTTCAACTATTTCTGGGCGTTTTGAGTATGTTGGGTTTCGTCGCGTTGCTCCATCAACCACAACCTACAGCTATCCGATCATCAAATTTGGTGATTCGAAAAATCAGTTCTCAGGTGAGCTCATCACCGGCGAGCCCCAACCGTCATACTCGCCGCCGATTTCGCGAGATTTTTTGAAAAGCGAAAGGACGACGGGTTCTAGAATCGAGACTTCTATAGCTGTATATTGCTGGAAGGAGACGTTCCATTTCTCGTCTGCTTTTGAACGCACGACCGATGAAAAATTGCCTTGTTCTAAATATTCTTCGAAGGCTTGGGCGCCGTTCTCGGTTTCAAAATAGGCGTAATGATCGATGTTTCGCGGAATCTCGTGTTTATCCCCGTGTTTTCGAAGGTTCATTAAAATTTGTTGGAGATTGATGCGCTGCCAATCGAAATCGCTGGGATAGAGAAAATCGAGGTAAAGGGACCACTCGGGATCCTCTTTTACGTTCATCAAAATATCGTAATCAAAACTCGCGTCTTGGGCGAATTTTCGAATATTCTCAATGATATTCTCTGGGGCGTAGAAAAAAAGTTGTCGGGTTCCGGCAACGCTTGTGAATCGACCCACGTAGGCGCCTTGTTGGGTACCCAAAAAATCGACGAGTTTGTCCTCGAATGCAACGAGTTTTCCATCCACGATTTGGTCCGGAAAGCCTTGTTTTGCGTAATTTAGAATCACCCAATGAACGAAGGGATGGCTTACCAATGGGGCCGCGCCGGCGAATGCGGCGTCGATACTAAACACACTGAATTCATCTTTAACTGAACTTGGAAATACAACCCAATTTTCTTCCATCTTTAGGTCTCCTTAAAGGTCACTAATTAGATTAACCTAATTGAGCCTATAAATTAATCCATTTATTTTCGCGAGGGTCTTTTTCACATTAAGAATAGTGTGATCCTTTTCGGTGGGATTCTGATCCCCTCTCCCTCTGGGGGAGGGTTAGGGTGGGGGACTTCGTTTTAGCTTGTGGGTTTATTGGCTTCGGCCTTGACCTAGTTAAGTTG
>JALSKP010000644.1 GCA_026988815.1 Myxococcales bacterium
CACGCCATCACGTATGCATACCGTTACACCACGATAACATCATGCCATCACGCATGCACGCCGTCACGTCATTATATCGTGGTGGCACCACACCGTCATGTCATGATATCGTTGTAGTAACATACATTCACGCCATCACGTATGCATACCGTTACACCACGATAACATCATGCCATCACGCATGCACGCCGTCACGTCATTATATCGTGGTGGCACCACACCGTCACGCCATCACGACATCACGCATGTATACCGCTATATCATGGCGACGATGTCCTACACTGTGTCATAGCAACCGGGTAGGGCGGGAATATAGATTTTCGCGCTCACCGGTGTTTCACAAACTTGCTCCAAGGCATGATCGAGCAACGAAATGTACTTATTCTCGATGTATTCTTTGAAAAATTCGTCAGCTACGTAAAGTTCAGCTACGTTTTCGGTTATCTTACCTGGGGAAATATTTTTAAACCAAGAACAGAAAACGTGCGGTGAAACTAAGTTCGCGAGTACATTCAAGGCTCGGCTCCATGTGGATCGAGTAAATCCATCTGGTTCTGGAAACTCGAAGATTTCCGAAGGATCCGGTTCTTGTTCGGGCTCAGGAATACGCTGACAGCCGCGAGCTGTCATTTCATTAACATCTGAGCGTGCATATCTCAGAATCGAATCTGGGGTGAGAGTAGGGCGGTCCAATTTGCTGTACAGCTCTTCTCGAAGTTTTTTGGTGTCCAGGTACCGTTCGAGATGGAGCTCAGCGAGATCGTTGCACTGTCGAGCATTGAAGGGTAGTTCTAATCTTTGGCTAGTCTTGACGAGGAATTCAGCCAATGTTTCGACCTCCCAGTTAAATTTGGTGGTGGTGGTGGGTTTAATTTTTTCGTGTTGTTTTTCAATTAAAATACCACCTCCACATAATACTTTGGGATCTTCTGGGGTATTAACTAAGGGATCTAATATTAAATGTTCCTGATCGGACTTTTCTGAAAAGGGAAGGGCGGTCTTTTCGGAAAGGGGTTTTTCGACCCTTTCATAGTCCTGCGCCGGATTTTGTGGTGCCGTAGTCTCCCAACGTTTGGTGATTCCCAGCTTTCGCAAGGCGTATTTCACGGCCGAAATGGCGATGTGGTTTTTGTATTTTGCCCAAATAGATAGTGACCGCTTCGCGCAACGAAGAGCGAGTTCTTTTGTCCAGTGCGGAAACTTTAGGATTGTCACGTGACGATTTTCGAGACCGAAGGTTTGAATGCGAAATATGTATCCCAACTCTTCTAGCCGTCTTAGCCCCCTACGGAGCTTCTTGCGTGAGATGCCGATCTTTTCGGCAAGTTCGGATTGCAAATACCAAATAACGTTAACGTGGTCGTATCCCCTTTGGGCATCGCAACGAACAACCAGGTCGATCAGCCTCGAAAGAAACGAATAGTCTTCGTAGGGTATGTTCTGATGATGTTCACCCGCAAAGTCCTTAACGCTATATTTGTCTAAGACCAACGGCTCTTCTGTTTTACTTTTTTCTTCCATGAAAAATTCCTTTGTTTTTTGGCGCAAAAATCCAGCGCCTTATTGACGTATTTTTTTTCCATGTTAGAATTCGGAGGTCTTTAAAGGGATCGTCTAAATCTAACCTCCAAATTCTTCCATGAATTTTATTGAGCCCGTCTTGTTCGTAGCAAGTCAGGCTCTTTTTTTAGGTTGCTATTTTAAGTTCGCAGCCCTCCTTCCTAAATATTATTTTAAAATTGAATTTGTTTAAACTGTTCACGATCTTCGTCCTTGATGATCTGGAAAAAAATACAGGAAATCCCTGGTTTTTTTCTTGATTTTTAATTCGAGGGGAAATAGGATCGATTCATTGAGTGAATGAAACCATTTCAAACCCAGCTTTGTTGACGCAAGGCTGGGTTTCTCATTTCTTGTATAATCCATAAATCCCACCTTTGCAACCGATGGGCATTTCAGTGCCACGAGAATCCAGCTCTAAGGCCAAGCCTCCAACCTGTTTGGGATATTTTATCATTGTCTAAATCAAGACCCTCTGCCGCAATATACGTGGTCATGCCGAATTGTGAATCTTCGCCAGTCCACCCGAATATTCCGAAACTCACTTCGGCCGCCAACGATAGTTGTGGATCAACTTCGGCCTCAATGCCGATCATCGGACCAATTGCCGCGCTCGCAAAAAACGAGTCGTTGAAGTAGTAAGTGATTCCAGGACCGACACCCAGTCGAGATACTTTCCTAGAAACAAGACCAAATCCCGTAAGGTGTAAGGCAATATTTTTTTCAAGAATCCAGCCCATCGAAACTGATGGCGAGATACCAAATCCGCTGTTTTCCGTTTCGGAATTGGGTCCTTTAGTTTCTAAGTTTGCATATCCCGCACCCAGTTCGAGCCTTAAATAGAAGCCTTTGTCGTGTTGGTTGTTGAAGTTTTGGTCAAACGAATCCGTGACGGGGGTAAGACCAAGTATTGAAAGTAGTATTAAATTTTGCACGTTGTCCTTTTTGAAGAGGGTTATGTAAAAACAATCTAAAAGAAAGGAACACGCGTTGACAAGGGTTATTTATTCCTTATTCTCTCCAGTATGCATAAAGAGTTTATTTACATATTTCTGGGGCTGATTGTTGGTGGGTTGATATTTTCGATTCAATCATCAGTTGTTTACAACGCGACACCTTCGTTTCCTATTGGATTCTATCGACTGAGGTCAAGCTTTTCAGAATCCGATGTCGTTTGGTTTGATGTCCCGGGCGATGTCGAGCGTCTCGTTTTTCATCGAAACTATATCCCAAGCGGGGGGAAATTGATGAAGAAAATAATAGCGGTGGAGGGTGACCGTTGGTGTGTAACTGATCGTTCGATGGTTATTGATGGGATCGTTGTCGGTCATATTCGAACCGAAGACTCCCGTGGGCTACCACTTCCACAGCTGCCCGAAGGTTGCAACGCACTCGGACCTGACGAATTGATCGTTGTCTCAAACCATCCTTTGTCTTTCGACTCTCGATATTTTGGTCCCGTTAAACGTAGTGCTGTGAAAGGAAGCTTGGAGGAACTATGGATCTGGTGAGCCTGATAACGATGTGTTCGCTCGCTTCGGTCTCAAGCGTGAACGATGTGGCGTATCAAATTGCAACATCGAATGATGTTGACGTGTTCGGAATCGACGACGTAACGACCGGAGACACATTTTCTCCAACCTCAGAAGACGAAGCGCGCGGAATTGTTGCTGCACTTTTGAAACGCAATCATAATATTCGGGTTGGACTTCTTTTAGTCTCGGCGAAGGACGCGATTGAAAACTACGGCGTTGGCGTTGGGGAGCTTCTTGACCCTTGTACAAATATTTCCGTCGGAACATCTCAGCTCGAATCGGCGCGAAAGAAATATAACAATAAACGCTCCTATCTTTCCTATTATATTTTTAAAAATAAATCAGATGGAAAAGTGTGGGCGGAGTTTGTTTTGGACCACGAGAATATTTCAGTTGATAAATCACTCGGTAAGATTTTTCCTACCTCGAACTTTGAAGGATTTACAAAGCCGACTCTATTCATTTCAAAGAAAACGAAACTTGTTTCGTCCTCAGAAAAAGAAAAGAAAAACGCGAAGCGTCATCATAATTCTTCCCCGAAAAAATTTAAAATCGTTTCAGGAAAAAAGAAATCGCTCTCCAAACGTGGAAGAAAACTACCGCAACCCGATGTCACTTCTGAGCGTCTTCCGACTACGAAAGATCTCAAACTTCGGAAAAAACAATGAACACGAAACCAAACCTGCCAGCCGGGACCTTTGAGTCGTCCAGCTTTCACCCGCCACGCGGGCTGGCGCGAAATGGTATCGCTGGCGTTTCGATAAACTACAAAAGAAACCCCGCCCCCTGGGCGAAATTCCCTTTCGAAAACGACGGAAGAAACGAAGAAGAAACGAAGAAATTAAAGAAGGCAAGATATAAGGCTTATGAAAATCCACCCCTAACGTGTTGGTTTTCTTCATCTATTTCTATTAAAACTTTTCGAATACTTCGCGTCATTTTTATCAGAAACCACCTTTTGCGCACGGTGTGCGGGCTTGCGCTATTAAAACGTCTAAATTCGACGATTTTTGATAACCGGAGGCCGGTTTGAGTTTTGACTTCGAAGAAGAGTTTGATTTCAAACTCAAAACCTCAGCGGCGAAAGAAAA
The DNA here is from genome assembly GCA_026988815.1 of Myxococcales bacterium. Lineage (GTDB taxonomy): Bacteria > Myxococcota_A > Bradymonadia > Bradymonadales > Bradymonadaceae > CALJNB01. The sequence continues at coordinate 4,187 of JALSKP010000644.1, forward strand.
ATCGTTCAAACGAACCGACCCAAGACGAAGTTCTTGGAAGGGTAGTTTCGTCAAAAAAGGGAGAACGAATCGTCAAAAAGTGATTGTGAAGTCTTATATTTCTTCTGGGAAAAATCCAAGTGGAGGTATGAGAAAGCACACGGATTATTTAATTCGCGATGGGGTGGGGAAAGAAAACGAATCGGCTGTGCCGTTTTTTTCGCATCTCTATGCAGATGAAAACGCAAAGTCAGGGGATGAAAAGTGTAAATCCGATCACGAAGTATTCCTTGAGCGTGCGAAAAAGGATGCGCACCACTTCCGTTTTATGGTCAGTCCGGAGAACGGTCACACGATGGATTTGTCATCGTATACTTACGACTTAATGGAGAAATTGAGCGTAGATTTGAAGGCAGATATCGAATGGATGGCCGTTGAACATCATGATACCGACCAATCTCATGTTCACATTGTCGTTCGGGGTCACGATTTAAGACGGAACAAACCGCTCTATATCCACCCCAAGTATATGCATCAATGGATGAGAAATCGCGCAGAAAAGGTCGCCACAAAAACGCTAGGACCGCGATTGAAAGAACAGGTTGCGCTTGGAAAAAGCAAAGAAGTTGTCGCCGAACGTTTTACGAAGATTGACAAAAATCTAATTGAAACTCAGAAAACGGATGGGGTTGTCACTCTTTCGAACGACGACTTGTTGACGCGGAAACGTCTTCAATATTTACGTTCACAGAATCTTGCGGTGGAGATTAAGCGAAATTCATGGATTCTTCATGCGCATCTGGAGGGTCGTCTGCGTGATAAAGGTCGCTCAAACGATGTGATTAGAACCATGATTTCATCTCGTTATGGGACAAAATCGATGCTCGATTCGGGCGGTTATCTAAATGAAGTCCCACGGAATAGAACGTCGATTGTGTTGTCAACTGGGCAAGCCAATGAAGTTACTGACGAGAGATTCGCTCTACTTGAGTGTTCGGATGGGCGACTTTATTACGCTACAAGTAAACAAACGTTGCTTCCAAACGGGTTAAAGGGTGGTGATGTTGTGCGTTTTGATGTTGAATCTTCGGCTACCAAAGAAGGGCATTGGAAAACCGTAGCGGTCGTTTTGGATTCTACTTCGATTGAAATTCAGGTTTCGAAAAAGGGGAAGACGTGGCTTGATTCTTTAACAGAAACGGATCTTTTAAAAACAAAGGGTACCTTTGGCGTAGCAGTAAAGTCGGCTTGGAAAGAACGCCAAATGTTTCTTTTTGAGCACGGAATTGAAAGTGTTGATCCGGAAGTTCGTATAAAACGAGCCTTGGGTTTGCGATTTCAGTCACTTGTTTCCGCGATCAAGACGCGCACAGATAAACGTTTCGTGGAAAATCCGAATCGGTTCACTGGTAATTTAACATCCAACCATGGGGATTATTCAGTCGTCGAAAATGCAAACGAATTCACTTTGGTGCATTCAACATCCTACCTTAATCGATCCAACTTTCGACAAGTTGAAGTCTCTTTAGCGTCCGATGGGCTCACGCAAAAGGTATTCGTTCAACCCACTTCGGTCTGTCCAGTTACGTTAGAGCAGGCGAGGGACGACCTAAATTACACGGGTCCGACATGGTTGGACCGACAACTTGTGTACCCCAGTGATGTTGTTGCTCCAGAAATTCTTTCGCACATTGAATCACTAAAATCCGCTCGCGAAAGCGTTTTGCTTACGAATAAAATCGTGAATTCCCGTGACGAGATCGGCACGGATTTAATTAAACGAACGCGTGAGTGGGAGCGCGACAATTTTATTTCGGATATAAAACGGGAATCTTCAAGCACCTATTTGGACCCAAAAGGTTTTGAGGGTGTGGTGAGTAAACCTATAAAATTACGAGGCGGAACTTATCTTGTTGTCGCGAATAATAAGTCATTCACCGTCGTGCCCAGCGATAAAAATCTAAAAGAACACATTGGGAAACGCGTAACGTTATCTCAACAAACGGACAAAAATCGCCGGACTCGCGTAACCGCAAAACCGGCAGAGGAGCGAAAACGATGAATGATATTAAACGAAATGCTAGGCTAAGAATAACTTTTGCGGGGCTTTTAATCCTCTTGGGTTTGTGGGTTTCCACCCAATGGTTTGCCCGGTCAATGATGTTTTCGGATGCGTTGGGCGACAAACTTTATACGGCGATGGGTCTGAATCTTTACGCGCCTGTGCGATTTTTTATCTGGATTCCACAGTTTTATTCGACAGATGGCCTTCAGTTGGCAATCGATTCGTCTGCTTTTGTGATTTCGTTATGCGTATCTGGTGCTCTTATATTCTCCATGAAATCCAAAATAGCAATGCCCAATTCAGTAGGATTTAGCCCTGGAGAAACGCCAAGAACGACAAAGAATGTTCTACTTGTATCGACCACCGAAGATGATTTTGAAACAGCTCGCGTTGTTTATACGGGAGTCGACAAGCCGCCTAAAAGAGGCGGAAAACGGAAAAGTTTAACTCGAAAGACCGTTCAGGTTTCGGAAGAGTACGCAGATTCTATCGTAAACCCAAGTAGTCTTGGCGAAACGATGGAACACAAGTTGAGTGACGGAAGTGTTGGGTGGGTTCACCCGGCAAATGTGCTTGTTACTTCTATCAAAGAAGGATTTTACAGGGATGATGCCCGTGTTTCGAATGACGATATCCATTTTGAGCAAGCGCAAACCTATCGGGACGAATTCGCCATTGATGTCACGGACGACGACTATTTTGAGGTCGAATCAGATATCGAAGACTTTAAATCCTGTCGGACAATGTTCCATCATATTGAAGCTCCCGAGGGCAAAGATGATACTTTTGACCCCAATGACACGGTGATTAACCTTTTTCCGGACGACGACGAATACGATTATATCGCTGATATGTACTCCGATGTTGATGAAGATATCGACGACAATAAGACGTTTCGAGCTTCGGCTGAGAGCGTCGCAAAATTATTGAACGAATACGTTGGAGACGAGCCAACCCCTCGCATTGATTGTAGCCAATCAGGCCGAGCGCCCAGACAAAAGACGGTCGTACTTATTCCAAATGTGCCACAACAAAATGAAGTGAATTCGAATTTAGACGTTTTTCTCACACCTGATCGTGAACCATTTGAACCGAACTCCACGGCAACAGTCCCTCACGATTTACAAGCGTTTTTGAAATCGTTGGGTGGAGAGGAGGGTGTTAATGAGTAACGAACGTCGGAAACGCCTAAATATTCCATCGAAAACGTATGTCGCAAAGAAAGATTTGCGCAAGCATGTTGGCGGTCAGATACCGGCTTCTTTACATCGAAATGTAAAGCGTTGGGCGGACGATCATGGCATCACAACTACGGATTGCATTCGCGTGGCTTTGGAAAACCTGGTTTCGCCAGCAACGCGCAAGGATGAGTTGTTCGAAGCACTTGATCGCATTGAAAGAAATCAAAACGCACTATTGGAAACGTCGGACGTGCTGGACTTAATACGTGGCGATATTGCTCTTACTTCGGAGTTGGTAGCAACGCTCGCTAAAAATCTATTCTTTTATTCGATCGAACCTTCGGTCCTTGAGACAGCGAGATCAAGGATGGATGCCAGGTTCAAAGGATTTCTTCGGGTAGTGGCAAAACGAACGATAAGGCGCGAAATTTCCAGAGAGATTAGTGATTCAATTGAAAAGAACGGGGAATTTCTATGAAGCGAGGGAAGGTCATATTTCTTCAGCTTATATCAATATTCATTTGTAATATTGCGTCATTTACGATCGCTACTCAACAAGTGGCCGATGGGTTCAATCGCCCAGAGTCCTTTAATAAGGATTTGCTAGTGGGGACCTACTATCGACCATGGGCGATTATTAAGTGGTTCCTCGAGTTGTATGAACCGGCACCGAAACCATTTGATGATGTCGCATTATTGCTCATCGGAGGGTTTATGGTTGGGGTTATCATAGCATCAAAACTCAAGAAGCTTCGGCCTCAAGCTGGGTTTACCGAACACGGAAGCGCGCATTTTGGTACATCAAGCGATTTTGAATCAATGGGCGTTAAAGAGCATGCTGCTCCGAAAGTAAAGCCGTGGATGGCTTGGCCTATCGCGGAGAGATTTACCGATACTATATCACTCTCAGACGTCTCGGGCGTCGTCGTGGGGGCAAACAACGGGAAGATATTATCTCATAGTGGTGCCGAACACTTGCTCGTCTTCGCTCCAACGCGAAGCGGGAAGGGGGTAGGAATCGTTGTGCCTACACTTCTCTCATGGCGCGATTCAGTCGTAGTATTGGACGTCAAAGGGGAAAACTGGAATCTAACCTCTGGGTGGCGCTCGAAATTTTCTCATACCTTGTGCTTCAATCCGACCGACTTGAACTCAGTGCACTACAATCCGTTGGACGAGGTTCGAAACGGACCGGAGTCTATTCGAGACGTTGCCAATCTCGTCGAAACCTTGTGTGCGGGCGATGGTGCGAAATCAGGTGATCCATTTTGGACAAATTCCGCAAAATCCCTATTGAAAGGCGTCATCTTATTCATCCTCAATCATCGAGAAACGAAAACATTATCTGAAGTTCTTCGTACGCTGCGAGACCCAGATATAGACCGTGACGAGTTATGGGAATTGATGATCCAATCCGACGTTAATCTTGTGAAAGAAGTGGGCGCGAGCATGCGTGCTGAACAAGAAAAAACAACGGCATCGATCATTTCAAGCGCGATTTCTTTTCTTAATATTTTTGACGATCCAACGCTCGCAGAGGTCACATCAAAGTCAGATTTTAGACTCAGAGACCTTCAGTTTGCAGACAATCCGGTCTCACTCTACCTCGTCATACCGCCGTCAGACATCAACCGTTTGAAGCCTCTTCTTAGACTCATGTTGAGCCAAATAGGCACCGCGTTAACCGAAGTTCTACAACTAGAAGGTGCGCCAAATCGTCTGTTAATGCTGCTCGATGAGTTTCCAATTCTTGGTAAAGTCGAGTGGTTAGAGAGCGCCCTCGCGTTCGTTGCCGGCTATGACATCAAAATGATGCTGATTGCCCAGGACCTAAATCAAATTGAATCCGCTTATGGCGCGAACAACTCGATCCTCGGTAATTGCCATGTTCGCATTGCCTTCGCGTCCAACGATGAGAAAACGGCGAAGAGAATATCTGACCTTTTGGGCCAGACGACCGGTTCAAAAACAACCGAAAGCTTGTCTGGTAAAAGAGCGTCTATTTTTCCCGAGAACAGCTCCAAAAGTACTGTGCTATTTGGTCGCCCACTAATGACAGCGGGTGAAATTATGCAGATGGGAGAAAACGCTCTGTTATTTGTTGCAGGTTCCCCGCCGCTGTCTTGCGACAAGGTCAAATATTACGAGGAGCTTACCTACGTTAGCCGATGTCCAGGACTCACGCTCGATGGTGCGGGTCTGTACTCGGAAGAAATGACATCGCCAGAACTTTCAGTGCTCGACGTACCATCAAAATACCAGCCTCAGTGGGGAACATTACATCTCGAACTTATTGAAGACGAGGAGGTGGAATGCCCAGAGGCTGATAACGAGGCTAATGGTAGCCAAGATCGTTGTTCACTTTCACAATCAGTCGCACTCTCTCGTGGGAGTGCTTCATCACTTATAAACCCCGACAACGAAATTGAAATTGTCGAATAACCAGGAGAAAGCCATGCCTTCTATCAACCAAGTTGTGGACAAAGCAACCGTCAACGCCCTCGCAGCTTTCGCAGACACTCTCGAAGAGGTGACGGGACTACCCGTGTTTTATCACGAGCCTGGCCTTAGTTTCGTGGCCACTCCCCGAGAGCTTATCACCTTCGGCGACCGCACTTGCGTCGGTCTTTTCCAAATTAACAAGAGACACGACAAGGCGGGCTGGATGCTCGGTCGAATAAAAAATTCTGCTGGATTCGACAAATATAGGGATTGCGTTTGTACGGTGACCTTTGAGGAAAGCACGACTTCTATTTCTATTTTTGACGGTGGAGCCAGTTGGCAAAACGCGGCGGTGGAGGTCGGTGGAACTGCTGAATCAGCGAAAGATATATTTGAGGGGGAGTCATGATGACGGTCGGCCAAGAGGAGCGTATGGCCGTAACAATGTATGTGGACTTTTTGGCGGAATTAGAAAAAGGACCCAAAGTTGTTTTGACATCATTGAGCGAAGAGTTGGAATCGGACTTTATCGGAACGCTTCGCTCAAGAGAAGACTTCCACGGCTTCATTTATGGTGTCTTCGAGAACGACGAAAGCTACCTCGTTACATCGATCAATGGCGCAGATGAATTTGTCTATGCGCCACAGTGCACTCCTCGTATCGGAAGAACATATTCGGTCAGATTCGTCCGGGAAGGGTTGGAGACCCTTACTTTTTTTACAGAACAATATTTGGAGAAAAACAATGGCCAACAATAAGCGTAAGAATTATCAATTCCTGAACGCCGAGCTAAAAAAGGAAGAAGAAGCGCAGGGGATTTTTAGAAAGCAAAACCTCCGCCAAAAAATTAGGAATTTTGTCAGTCCTGAATTGGAATACAAAAGTATTTTGGCGGCGCGACATCGGGAAGAGGTAATTCGAAACAAGCAAATCCGTTTCGAAACAGCCGAGAAGTTTAAGGAAAATCCCGTCACTGTTCGTGATGTACTACTTCACACCAAGCTAGCGCATAATGAGAGGGATCTGGAAATTATCAGTAAATCGAAAATCGAACTTTATGCCGGTCCTCTCGGTTACCCCGAAGTTGTCGGACTGTCAGACGACGCAAGTGAAGGGCATAGAATTGAAGTTGGCAACAAGTTCGCGAGGTTTGAGCCAGAAGAGATCTACGAGGCTAAAATTGCGAGTAAGCAAGAGGAACACGTTAAAGCGCATTCCAAAGAGCTCGATAATGTTTCTTTGGAAAACGATAAAGTTACTGTCAGAGACGTATTGCTCCACACTGGTCTTGTTTCTGACGGAAATGGCGATCGAGATCTCCAAGCAGCTTCTGCTTCGGGAAATGTTGGTATTCGCAATAGCGAGACCGGGCAACAAGAATGGCCGGTCAGGCAGTTTGACGATGCCTCATGGGCCACTCATATTACATATAAAGATCAAGTGGTAGAATTTGACGTTTTGGCGGTCGTCAACGAACGACGAAAGAACAATTACATCAATGGACGGATTACTCATGAAGAGGCTCTGACGCCTAGAATTGATGAAGTTTCTCACATACCAGAACGCCCAGATAAATTTGGTGTAATTCCGCGTGAAAAAATGGATGCGCTCAATAGTTATGTAAAGGCGTTTGAGGCTTATGAGAAAGAGTCGATCAAATATCTTTCGGACAAACCATTTGTGGGCACTGTCGTTGGGTCCGTGGAGGTTGGGCGTGACCACTACAGTGTTATAAAGGGTGAAGGCGAGTGGATGCTTGTCACAAAATCGGATGAACTAAATTCCCTCGTGGGGAAAGATATCTCTATCGTCGGTCAGATGCAAAAGAACGGCTATCTCAGAGCTGAATTTACCAACGTTTCAGCCGCTGATAGGAG
>JALSKP010000645.1 GCA_026988815.1 Myxococcales bacterium
TATAGGTCGATCGCCCTTTTCCTCTCATTTGAGCGATCTCGATAAACTCCGACACGAAATCCTTCCCATTTAAATCTCGCATTTGAGCCGCATTTTTACCCACAAGAGTCGGGTTGACCCCCATCACTTTCCAATTCTTATCGAAGTCCAAACAAAAGACATAGAGCTCACCCTTCACAAATTGTCCGTCCTTGTTATTAAAGACCGCAAAAGCTTTCTTTTTCCCATGCTCCCTCAGATAATCCATGGCTTGAGAAAAAAGTGCGCTGGCCCTCCGCCGTCCCCATTCTTTATTCTTTTTCTGGGACCTTCGGCGAGCTAGAACATCGGAAACATCAGGCCAAAACCAGCCCCATTAACACACCTTTTTTTAGCAAACTAAACATCTATCTACATCCTTCTTGGTTGGTCCTAGTTTAAGAAAAAGCGGTGCCTTCAGGAATGCCTGAATCGACTCCTTCTGTACCCCGACCTACTTTTTAATGGTAAACTCAGATAGCAACAAATCGATTTCGGGTCCCCGACTATCAAATGGCTATTCGTGGCACTCGAAAGCGTAAAGCCATTTTTCCGGACTATTCTGGTTATTGTCCTAGCTCCGACCTCGACAACATCTTTTTATCTCTCGCGATACGCGTCTTCCGGGCATATTTGGCGCTATTCGTGCGGGGAACTCTTCTTTAGCTAAACCTGCGGGATTCCCAGTTGCGGTTCATCCCCGTGCACGGGGAACTCTATTAGACGGTCTAGGGTTTGTGAATGTGTATAGTAATCTGTTTATCGGCCTTATCTCGTTTGTTCTCATCAAATTTCATAGAGACCCTAAGGTTGAGTTTTGCCTTTGATAACATTTATTGTCGAGTTTGCCTTGGCCTCCGTCAACGCCAATTTAGGTTTCTGCTGAACCTATAGTCAATCATCAGTGTGCAACAACGAATCGAGGCGAACGGAGCACCATCGAGAAGGTAAAAATTGTAATCCTTTAATGCGGCTGGTACTATGGGCTGACCTTTTACATCGATAGTTGAATGAAAAAATTAGTCCTCAGTTGCCTATTTCTAATTTCATGCAATCTTTCCGATTCCCCGCTGACTCCCTCTAAACCCGACGCGTCATCTCAAAAAGATGAAACCAGAGATAAAAATCAGGACGTAAAAAAGGATGTCTCGTCAAAAGATCTTGGGAACGATCCTTCGATTCCACTTTGTCAGGACGGTCTAAGCTGCCCAAAAGAAAGGCCAATTTGTGACGATGCTGGAAAATGTGTTCCCTGCACATCCAACGATATGTGCGGATTCGAGACTCCACTATGCGTAGACGGCGAGTGTGTTTCTGAATGTAACGACGATCGACCGTGCTCGGATGGACAATTTTGCGATTCCTCCCTCAGTTGTGTAATGTGCCTCATCAATGCAGACTGCCCAGACTCCCTACCCCGATGCGAAGCTGGCACCTGCGTTGCCGAGTGCGACAGCGATACAGATTGTACGGACCAAAACCCCTTTTGCATCAACACAACTTGCGTGGAATGTGCCGCGGCGATCAACTGCCCTCTAAGTGCTCCTCGTTGTACCAATAACAAATGTCAGGGCTGCCAATCGGACGCGGACTGTTCCAG
>JALSKP010000646.1 GCA_026988815.1 Myxococcales bacterium
GCATTTTCGCTTAGGATCTTTCTACAAAAAGCATGAATGGTATGAATGGATGCGCTTGAAAAATTCTCCAATTGGGCTTGTAAGTGGAGTTGGGTCGCCGAGTCGATGCTCCAATAAGACCCGCTTTGGTTGGTTTTCTCTCGGTCCTCTTTTTGGAGACAGCGTTCGATTAAAGCGCGAATACGAAATTTCAGATCTTGGGTGGCGCGTTCGGTAAAGGTGAGAACAAGAATATCTTCGAGGCTAATGCGCCGCGTTCCGACCTTTTCTTCGATGAGAATATCTAAGACGATGTGCTCAAGTGCATAGGTCTTTCCTGTTCCAGCTGATGCCTCAAGCACCGAATGGCGGTAGGGTCGCAACTTGCCGATAATGTCCGGTTTTTCTAGATAGATCATTTATCCACCTCGCGGAATTCGTTGTCGAAAAAGAGCCCGAATCGTGTGCGGCAGATCTCTTTTCGATGAGGAGGAGTTGAGAATTTTTCGATTTCTTTGACGGGTCCGAAATGACAGGCGCTATAGGGCGTTGAGACGATATTTTCGATGGCCTCACTTAGCGCTATACCTTGCCTGATGTTTTCGAAAACCGCCTCAGAGGGAAGTAAATAAGGCGACTTTGAAAGGAGTAGTTCCTGACTTAGGGTACGCAAGTACGCCCGTGCTTTTTCTTTTTCAATGGGGATGATGCGTTCCACTTGTGACCAAGGGTTCGCGTCTTTAGTAATGTTGATTACTACTTGCCAGTGGTCGCTTTCTTCACGAGGTTTTACAAGACCGGCTGCGCTCAACGCGACGAGATCGATAAATCCGTTGAGCACCCAATTGTCTGTTCTGCGTGGACGATAATTCATCGCTCTAAAAGAAATCGTTTTCATGTTTTCAAGATCCAACCAGTCGCTCTCGCCGACGATTTCAACATGTATGTCTTCCCCATCGATATCGAGCGTCCCTAAATCAATAGGGTCCAAGGACTGGCCGCCGAAATGTAGTTTTTCGAGTTGGCCCATGGACGTGTCCAAGGTCTCAAGATGATCCATCCATTGATGCACCACCGATCGGATACGGCGGATCTCTCCCTTAAAAAAAGGCCCGGAAGGAAAGCGTCCTCTTAAAGAATCCAATTGGCATATGTCAAAAATAACCTCTTCAAGTTTACTATCTGGTCTTTCTTTACACGCCTGAAGAATGCGTTTCAAAAGACTCCGCCGTTCCGCACGACTTAATTCAAATTGCTCATCTTCAACGTCGAACCTGTCGTGAAGTTGCTCATTCCACAGCCCAAGATGATACTCGGCCGAGGCTTGCAGGGGCGTTTCAAGAAAACGTTTCAGCATCGACAAAGGTAGCGATATTTTGGCGACAGCGTTTGCTCTCCTTCCGCCGAACCGAGGTAGTTTTAAAAAATCTTTTAACTTTTTGTGAAGCACTTCTGGTTCGAAGCGATAGGTGAGTAGATCAGCGCTATTTGGTGATTCTAATTCAGGCGATTTTTCGTTTTCCAAACATAAGCGTAGGGCACGAGCATGGGCTTCCTGAGGGATTTCTGGAATGTAGGAGGTTTTACTATTTTCTTCGTGACGGATTTTGTTCAGGGTCGTCA
>JALSKP010000647.1 GCA_026988815.1 Myxococcales bacterium
GTTATCAGTTGAGATAGGGTCGGAAAATGAAAAAACGAAATTTAAACACTATTTTATTTCTCTTCGTCTTATCTCCTACTTTTCTAAACGCCGAAGAAGCGCTTCCCGAAGAAGAGGAGAGCGTTGAGACGGTAGCGCCGCGTCTTCAAAGTAATTTTTACAAAACCAGAAAAACCGGAACGATCACCGAGAGACAACTCGAAGCTAGCCCTTCCTTAAGTTCTGCTTTAGATCAACAAAGTGGAATCGAGGTTCAGGAAACCAACAGGGGAGGGGGAAGCGTTTTTATTCGCGGCCTCATCGGTCCCGAGAACTTGATTTTGATCGACGGTCTTCGTTTCAATCAATCTACTTTTCGTACAGGACCCAATCAATATCTTGATACGATTGGGCTCAGCGCGATTTCGGATGTCGATACGATAAATGGACCTGCGGGATTACTTTTCGGTTCAAACGCGATCGGCGGCGTCATAAACTTAAAGACCAATAGCAAACTAGAGGACCATCATTTCGCGCTCGCAAATCTATCTTTTGATTCTGCGCGGTCCGGGATTTCGGCGCTATTTAAAACGGCCATAGCCACCAAAAATACGACCCTTCGATTGGGTTTGAATTACGGACGAGAAGGCACGCTTGGCACAGCGCCCGGACCTTTTTTAATGGCAGCACTCACCGAAGATGGGCAATATTTGGGGACCTCTTTTCAACGTCTAGGATGGTCTGTTGGCGTAGAAAACCAAACAACGAAAACATTAAAATTGAGCGCCCGATACTTGGGATCCAAAATCAGTGATGCGCCTCGCTTGGACAGACTCGGAACTGGCCGCGTGCGCGTGGCCGATAACGAGGACCATTTTGGCTACCTTCGAGCGCAGATCAGCGACGCGCTATTCTTTGATTCTCTCTCTTTTGCTCTCATGTTTCATTCTACCAACGAAGTTCAAAACAAGTTTCGTTGCAAAGTATTTGCGGGTCACGCGAGGCGTTTACGAGGGTGCGCAAGACGTAGGGTCGATGAAATTATCGGACAAAAACGAAACGAGGATAGCGTCAGCACTTTGGGGGCGAGTAGCTCGGGAACCATCGGTCTCCACGAACTTTTGAGTCTCAATGTTGGCGGCGATTTCTATCGAGACCTTGTGTCTTCTCAAGCGAGCAAAAAAGTCGATGGAGGTGATGAATCCACGAGGGCCAATTTTCCTGAAGGTGCAAGCTATTTGAGTGCCGGTCTATTTTCACTTTTGAGTTTCGAAATTTACTCGGATTTAGAAAGTGTCATTGAGATTCAAGGTGGAATTAGAGGCGATATCGTTCACGCAAACGCCGCCGATGTCCCCGGTTTAGGCCCGGTGGAATACACGCAACTTGCGCCGGTGGGGTCCCTAAATTTGAGCTACCTTTCTCAATCGTTCACATCCTGGTTGGGATGGCATCAAGGCTTTAGGCCGCCAAATTTACAGGAAACGATGCAAATCGGTGATACGGGAACCTTCTTTGAAATCCCAAATCGCGATCTCAAACCCGAGCGCAGCAATAGTTTCGAAATCGGGGCGAAGGTTTTTCAAAAACATTTGGGACAGTTCAGCGGGAGTCTTTTCGTC
>JALSKP010000648.1 GCA_026988815.1 Myxococcales bacterium
AACGGGACGTTGGACCGCCCCAGATCCTATAGGTTTTAATGGAGGGCAATTTAACCTTTATGTTTATGTGAACGGCGATGCAGTGAACTTTATTGATCCTACAGGGAAAGTCATTTATAAAATGGCCGGATATGGGTTGCTTGGAGGAGTCGTTACAGGTACAGGAAATGCTCTAAGAGAATATGCTAGCGGGGGAACGCGAGTTCGAGAAGCTTTTGAACTCGGGTTAGCTTCTGGATTTATTGTTGGCGTGTTTGCCCCGTTTATCAAACGACCGAGCCTTTTAGCCGCTGGAGCAGTCGGACTGACCAGTTATGCGAATCTTAACCACGGATTAACTCAATCTGATGACTGGACGTCAACTATAGGAAAGAACGCGTTATTCGCAGGTGCTATCGCCTGTGGATCTCGGACGGCTGCCGTCCGAACCGCAAGTCTACAGCCTGAAGTAGCCGTACCTATCGCGGTAATTTTGGGGAAATTTATTGGTATATCGGGCATGGAAGTTGGTAAGGTAATTTGGAATTTTGATCAAATATTATCTATAACTCCACCCAAGAGCGAAGTAGAAGAATGAGAATGTATTTAGTAGAAGCACGTCTCTTTTCCAAAGAGGACACCGCGCTCACCCGAATTCATTTATTCTTTAAGTCTCATTCCAACCAGGAACCATCAATACAGATGATAAAGCAAAAAGAAACGGACATCACTGCTCAATCAATCGTTGTTGGCAATCTATCTTGGCGGACGGCACGCCAACTCGAAAAATATATCGATCTCCCAAGAGTGTATATCGCTCCACAACTATTCAAATGGCAGTTTAGATTCAAATTTATTATTCCGATCAAGCCTGATGTTCAGGGCGTTATCCTCGGATTGAATACCTGGACTTTGAAACGAAACTTCTTTCCTTCAAAAAAGAATTTCTTCACCAGTTTTAAGCATCAACGAACCGTTGCCTACTTACGAACAAAAGTAGAAGCGGAGGAGCTTGAAAAATTGCTGAAACCTTTTTCAGAAGAAACAAACCTCTCTGTGTCGTCAAACGGCGTTGCTTTTCTATTTTTTGGTGTTTTGGCAATTGCTTCAGCTTCGGCTTTGTCTTCTACCTTGTCTGTGTTCCCAAATATTTCACTATTAACATTTAGGATAAGTTTGATCGTCCTATTCCCGCTTGGTTCGTTCTACATTCTCACTGTTTTTTTTCACTTTATTTATCCTCCCGTTTTCGTATTCAGAAGAAATATTTCAAAAACAACCCGACCGAAAGATACGATACGCGAGTAAGTAAGGACGGCTTAGGGTAGTACCACATCGAAGAGGCTTCAAACATGACCCCGGGTCTCGTGACCGACAGCGCGCACGAATTAAGACCGGGAGACGCGTATAGCCAGTTAGCATACCGGCATCCTCCAAGGGCATCGTTCCAAAGGCTCTCCCAAAGTATCAAACCCCCCACCCAAGCCGGAACTGGCTTTTTAGAACTGCCGAAAACAAGGGCGATAGGGTTCAAAGGGGACACAACGAATCTTGGTAAACCAGATTACTACACTTATTGGTGACATAGGAATTCCACGGCCTGATTTC
>JALSKP010000649.1 GCA_026988815.1 Myxococcales bacterium
GTAAAAGAGTCCGCGAAAAATGGGTTGGGTGTATTCTTCGTTCCCTGAGCTGGCCAAGACAGCAGCCTGAGTTAAAATTCCTTTTCGATGTGGAATATTATCGACACGCTCAAAGCCATCGCCAAGCCCTTCTATGCCGTAAAAACGTCCAAGGTCGGCATTGATATAGGAATATGAGCCTCCCAATAAATCTGAAAAGGTACCCTCACGAACGGTATTGGTCGAAAATAATTCCAGCTCAGTAATCATGAAGGATTTCAGATTTTCGAATTCAGGAAAGGTCGGTGAGGTAAGTGCCGGGAGGGCGTCTACGCCTAGCCACTGCGTGTGAAAGGCGATGATTGCACGGTCTGATTTTGGATCGGCTAGCATACGTCGTGTATGTTTTTCGATGCCCTTTGGGGTATCCAATTCTCCGATAGCGGCGGCATCTAACAAAAGTTGACTCGGGTTTTCTTGAAATAAGAAACTCGAAAGTCGCTGAGCGATGACGTAACCATCGACTTTTTGAACATCACCGTCCGATGCTGGTGCAATGTGGTAGAGGAATTCTGGCATGTTGAGGAGAGTAGAGAGTAGGCTTGTTAGGATTTGTTCACGTGTACTTCCTTCGGCTGATTTTTCGCGTGCGAATTCGACAAATGCGGCCACGGTTTCCGGTGAAATATTTCGTTTTAAAAGGCGTGGTCCAAAGGCGCCTAGAAATTCTTTGGAACAGGTTTCGATATCTTTGGACGTGCAGAGTGAGTCGAGATCGACCTGATCGGCGATCAATGTTGACATCGACCAATAGCTTTCAATCTCAGGGGGACTTGCAAAACTGCCAGGATTGGCTTTGAAAATTTTATCGGTGCGATCATCGATAGGTAGGCGATCGATCGGGATATCGATCTGGTCACCAAAGATATCGCGGACGGTGTGGATATATTCTGCACGGGTGATGCGCGAAAGGCTCGTCGGAGATGTTGCATTATCGATAGGGATTTGAGTTAGAGAAGGATCGTCGTTGTCTTTCTTTTTGTCCCTTTCTTTTTCTCCTAATACTTTTGTGCCGTGGGGAGATTGACCGATGCCATTGGGGGCGTCGGAAAACGCAATAGTTCCTTCACATGAAAAGGAACACAGGAGACTGATGAGGAGCAATTTTTTCATGCAGCACCCCCAAATAACGAGTCGTCCAAACCTGTTCCATCGGGATTACATAGTACACTCGTTCCGACACCATTTTGGATTTCGGTAGGCCCGACATTTTTGACCTCGGGCATTCCTAAGGCGTGGAGAATGGAAACGAGAAGGTTGTTATTTGTTTCTCCGCCGTGAGGCGCAAAACCGGTGTTGACGCTGAAGTTTCCATATTGGATGTACCGGTTGGTTTTCATCTCCCCATTATTGCCTTGGAAAAGGACAAAAGGCGTATTTCGGTTGGTATGATTGCCAGATCCCATCCCCATCCCCCATACAACCAATGTTTCATCCAACACATTTTCAGCGGCTAATTTATCTAGAATATTTGTAAATTGTTGGGCCATGAAATTTTGATAACCGGTCATTAAGGTCAACGCGTTCATATCGTCGTAAACGTGATGAGAGGCACCATGAATACTTCGGTTGAATCCAGGAATGAGGCTCGCCAATGGGCCTCCGGCCCCCCATTGGTTTTCTGGCGCCATAACGAAAGAGCTCGCCCTAACTTGGTCGCACCCAAAAGCCGATGCGATGAGAGTGGTGTGATCGTCAAAGGATTTTTGTAGACTATCGATATCATAGGGGGTCGGTCTGGCACCGCTGAGGTTACATATGCCACCAATATCTTTAAATCCGGTCTCAAGTTGATTCAGGCCGTCGATGTGGCGATCCAAAAGTAGTTTATCGTCGGAGGGAAGTTGTTTTCGAATACGTCTAATTTCATTTCTCAGCAAATTCACCCCGCTTTTATCTCGAGCTTTACGATAAGGATCTTCATTGTTATTTGTGTTCCCTCCCGTGAAAATTCGATCAAAAATCGCTTGAGGGTCGTGCTCGCCTGTGAGGGGGGTCCCTTGCGAATCGTAGATACCAAGTTGCTGGGTGGTTAAGAATTTGGTCTTCCAAATACCGCTTTGTATGCTCTTTCTATTTTCTCCTTTCACGTCGTTGAAAATCTGATCAAGAGACGGACCCTGAGGGTAGGAGCGTCCTTCATTTTGCGTTTTTTTTCCCGGGCGACCCGTCCACAATACGGAATGGCCTGAGTGTCCGTGACTTACCCCTTGAGAACCGCGGTAGCTTCCCCCGGGAGGGTAGAGAAGATCTGCTACAGAGGTTAAATCGATTCCGTCCAAAAGAAGCAAATTTTCACGATATTTATTGAGTGGAGCTAAAATGGGACCTTTTAATTCAGGAAGTGCTTCGTTGTGGTTAAATGGGGTTCCCGGCCCGTTACTTCGCCAGTTATCGAGAACCGTTCCATTCCCGGTCGTTAAAAGTAGGAGACGTTTCAAGCCGCCTGTTTGCGCATTCCCAAGTGAGGAGAGATTGGGAATGAAAGGGAGAAGTGCGCCGGCGATGCCGGACAGTCCCGCTGCCCGAATAAAATCCCGTCGATTCCATTTTTTTCGAATGTGCATTGTTTCACCTATTTATCTTGGAAAAACCATGACAAAACATGACTCGAAAGTCAAGTGATCGATGGGTCATCTAGATCGAAGCCCATTTTGTGAAAGGGAAGCGTCAAGGACTCCGGTAGGTTTTCTTGAAAAGTATAGCTCCTCTCTCGCCAGTCAAAGCTCACCGACAGCGCATGTAAAGCCAATCGATTGAGTCCATAGCGTTCTCTTATCTCTCGATTCAATTTCCCTTTTCCATAGTTCGCATCGCCGATGAGAGGATGATGAATGTGCTTCATATGACGGCGTACTTGGTGGAATTTTCCGGTTGTCGGAAAGACCTTCACCAAGGATAGAGAGCGCGGTTGGATGTCCACGCTTGCGATGCGTTCAAAGGTTGAGTGCGCTGGAACGCGTTCTGCTTTTTCAGCTTTTGGAATCGGGTGATCGATTTCTCCCTCAATGGGCGGGATTCCTCGAACGAGGGCGATGTAGGTTTTATGGATTTTTTTTTCTTCAAAAAGCCGCCCAATTTCTGAGGCCGCTATCTTCGTTTTCGCGAACATCAGAATACCACTCGTTTGCCTATCTAATCGATGTAGGGGACGTGGGACAAAACCATGTTCTCGCACGAGATCGACGTAGGTGATCGGATCGTTGGCGTACCCTCGATGGACAAGAATACCCGATTTTTTTGAAAGAATGAGAAGGTCCTCGCTCTCAAAAACGATCTTGAGGTCGTCCACCTATCGAATAAAGACCAAGGAGAGATCTTCCCAAAAGGTGATCATCAGCAATGCCAAAAACAAAAGGAAGAGAAAGGGCAGCGTCGTTTTATAGAGCGTGAGCACAGGTTTATCAAACGCTAGGGAACTGATGAATAAGTTCATTCCCACGGGCGGCGTAATATATCCGAGTTCCAAGTTGGCGAGGAAGATGATGCCCAAATGAACGGGATCGACACCATATTGTGCCGCGATTGGGGTAATTAAAGGAACGACGACAACGATGGCGCTGAAAATATCCATCAGCGAGCCAACGATGAGCAAGAAAATCGTAAGCAGAATTAAGAAGGTAAGT
>JALSKP010000650.1 GCA_026988815.1 Myxococcales bacterium
GTACAAGATGATCGGAAGGGAGGGCGGAAAAAGTAGGCCAATAGATCCACTGGAGGTAATAATGCCCAAACCAAATTTTTCGGGATATTGTTCTTTGACCATCATCGGGAGAAGCAGTCCTCCGAGCGCGATAATGGTGACGCCCGAGGCGCCAGTAAAGGTTGTAAAAAACGCACAGGTTGCCACTACGACGATGGCAAGTCCGCCCGGCAACCATCCAAGTAATGCACGGCTAACGGCGACCAAACGGTCTGCAGCTTTACTATGTGCCATCACAAAACCGGCAAAGGTGAAGAGAGGAATGGTTATCAAATGAGGATTGGTTGCGAGTTTATAGTGCTCTTCTGAGAGGACCACTGTTGCTGTGCCAGAATCGACAAAAAGCAAGAGCGCCATCGCAGCGAGGATAACAAAGAGGGGCGCCCCAACGAGGGCGGCCAATAATAGGAGTATTGCAGCCAGGATAATCATTCTTCTTCCTCCTTCGATTGTTGCCGCGCCTCGCCGGGCGGTTCATCGCCGGATAGAAGAGGAAGTTCAGTCTCGCCAAGAATGGAAAAATCACCTGTTTTTACGGCGTCAATATTTTCGAGAACGCGTATCCCGAAATGAAGTGCAAGAAGACCAAATCCGATGGGGAAAACGAGTTGCATTGTCGACTCGTTTGCCCACGACATGATTTCTTTGGGGTATTCCAATCCAAGTGAAACGAGGTCTGCGCCGGCATTGGCGAGGAGTATGCAGACACCCATTGAAAGCAGATTGGTCAGAACCCCTAATTTTGCGTTTAAGGAAGGGGGAAGTGCTTTTGAAAGCGCATCAACGGTAATGTGTTTTCGTCTAGTTGTGGCGAGCATGGCCCCCAGAAATCCGACGACGAGGACAAGATGTCGAAGGAGAATATCTATCCAATCGAGTTTAATGGCGTCAATAAAATTGGAAAGCGCAGTTTTTTTAGTGGGTGTGAAGGGAATATTGGATCGTGAAATCTGGGTCTTCTTTTTTCTTTTCTTTTTCTTTTCGCCGAAACCTCCGCCAAAACCCTCGTCCGTTTTTTCTTCGGGCTCGTCTCCGAAACCTCCGCCAAAACCCTCGTCCGTTTTTTCTTCGGGCTCCTCACCGAATCCTCCGCCAAAACCCTCGTCCGTTTTTTCTTCGGGCTCCTCACCGAAACTTCCGCCAAAACCCTCGTCCGTTTTTTCTTCGGGCTCCTCACCGAAACTTCCGCCAAAACCCTCGTCGTTTTTTTCTTCAGGCTCGTCTCCGAAACTGCCACCAAAACCTTCGTCGTCTTTCGTCTTTGGCTTAACCATTTCCTTTTCTTTGGTAGGTTTCTGAAGGGGCGCTTTTTCACGGACCTCTTTTTCATGCGCCTCGTTGGAGGAGCTTTGAATAGGAACCAGAACGTTACGATAGAGGACATTGTAGACGGCCAAAAGCAGCATCACAATGACGACGATTATCAGAATTTTGGCTTCAATATTTGAAACCCGCTCCTCGATTTTCTGCAGCGTTTTTAACATAATTTTTGGGGAATTTTGTTGGGACTAGGAAAGAACCTGAAAGGAAATTTCGGCGCGGGGATCAAATTGTTTATTGATGAAGGCACGCGCGTAGAGGCTCCAATTTGCGCCGTCTTCGGAAAGAACGGCGTCTTCTGGGATGACGATAATAATGGGCACGATAAACTCGTGATTTTCGGGCAAGTCTTTGCCATGTGCAACTTCGGCAGACTGCACATAGGGTTGCCATTTTCCATCACGTTGAACCTGACCTTTTAAGCTGATTTGCAAATAGTCTATCTTTCCAGCTTTGCGAGGCCATTTAACATGGGCCGATGCCCGTAGTTCGCCGCCGATACGAATTTCATCTCCTGACATTTCCAGAACAAGATCCACACCACCGCCAGCGATGGTATTAAATTTCCCCGAAAGGAATTGCATGGTGTCACTGAGTTTTATCTTTCCCAAATGTCATACCCTCATAAGTTTCAGCGCTAGCCTAACGCGGACCTGCCAAGTTTGCAAAGGCAGTCGACCTTTAGTAGGGCTTCAAAAGCGCCAAGCTTTGAATACTTGGATAGTCAACGTTCAAGATACCAGCGAACAGGTTCATTATGAAAATTTCTCTTATATCGTTTTCTTCTTACTTCTTTTTTTCGTCAGCGACGCGTAAGCGTCGTTTTGCCTTAACGACCTTTTCGAGTAGAAAAGCCGTCGAAAAAAAAGGATGGTATTCGCGATTCGTTCTTGTGAGCTAAAGGACGCCTATGGCTGCTATATATTAGGCGTTATCTATGAAGACCGCTTTGTTTCTCTTGATCTTCCTCGGGCTCAAGCTTCCTTCCAAAAGTCGTGTAATTTGGGATACGGTTCAGGATGCTTTCGACTCGGGAAAATATTACGCAAGAGCCTGTGGGCTTGGGAATGGCGATAGTTGCGTAGACGAATTGAAACTCAAACTCAAACGTGGAAAAATCAAAGAAGCTCTAAAAGGACTTCAAACCTTCTGTAAAAAAGGTGAAGCCAATGCGTGTTACCAACTAGGACTCGTCTACGAAAAAGGCACGAAAGTTAAAAAGAATAAGAAAAAGTCCGATGACAATTACCGGAAAGCATGTCGGGCTGGAAAGAAGCGTGCCTGTAAAAAACCTTCCAAAAAATAGTTCCTCCCAACAGTGAGGAGGATCGAAAAATGAAGGTCAAAAAAAGCAACCAAGCAGACAAAAGGAAAAGAATTTGATATCGAAGGGGAAGATTTTAACCCCGGCATAGAAATGAAATTTCTCCATCCAGACAACGACAGTCATTTGGAACTATCCCTCGACGATGTGTTTATTCTTCCTTCCTATTTCGAGGGCGTTTCTCGCCGTGCGGTTGACCTTTCGCCAATCGATTTCGTCGGAGGTTGCCATCCCGTCGTCTCCGCCAATATGAATGCCGTAACAGGAAAGCGCCTCGCCGAAACGATGGCGCGTAATGGCGGTTTGGGCGTGCTTCCCCAAGACATGTCCAACGAAACTCTGACGCGGATCGTGGCCTACATTAAAGCCGCATCGTCGACCTTTGATACGGCGCTGCGGGTCTCCGAAAAAGCGACCTTGCGCGACGTTCAAGGTATTATTCGAAAACGTAATCATGGTGCCGTCGTGGTCGTCGATGATTCACAAAAACCCATAGGTGTGGTGACGCTTGCTGACCTGCGAGAACGCGATCAATATTCTTGCGCGGGCGACGTGATGTCGACAGATTTAATAGTAAGTGATGTTACTATGTCCCCGGAAGAATCTTTTCTGAGAATGCACGACGCTCGAGTTCGAGTATCACCAGTGGTCGATAAAAACGGAATTTTAGTTGGGATCACAACCAAAGACGATTGCGTTCGCAGGATGTTGTTTAAGCCAGCTGTCGATGCGAAGGGCTCTTTGATGGTTGCCGCCGCCGTGGGGATCTCGGTAAATGCGGCCGACCACGCCAAGTTTTTGGTTGATTTGGGGGTCGATGTTATCGTTCTCGATACCGCCCATGGTCATCAGCGACGGATGTTGGAGGCCATCGAATCAACGCGCAAGGCGATTGGCGATGTGCCGATTGTAGCTGGAAATGTTTGTACCGCAGAGGGAACCAAAGCGCTCATCGAGGCTGGCGCGGACATCATAAAAGTGAACGTCGGACCGGGGGCAATGTGCACAACACGCATGCAAACTGGGGTGGGACGTCCAACCTTTTCGGCCGTTAAAGCATGCGCCGAGACGGCCAAATCCTACGGCAAATATGTGTGGGGAGACGGCGGCGTAAAACATCCTCGCGATGTTGCACTTTATCTAGCAGCGGGCGCGAGTCGAGTGATGGTTGGGACGATGTTATGCGGGACCTATGAGTCTCCGGGAGACTTAAAACAGGATGCCGATGGATTTTGGTTTAAGGAAAATTATGGAATGGCGAGCGCGCGCGCTGTTCGCGATCGCGTCTCCAAATTGAATCCATTTCAACAGGCGCAGAAGGAAGTTTTTCGAGAAGGGATTTCGAATTCAAAAATATATTTAGCACCAGGTCGGGAGAGTGTTGCCGATATTTTGGTGGAAATTTATACTGGCGTTCAATCTTCTTTTACTTATGTCGGCGCGACCACCATTCCCGATTTTCAAGACAATGCCTGTGTAGGGGTTCAGACCCGAGCTGGTTTTGTTGAAGGCACGCCTCATGGGAAAATCAGAAATGCGTAAAAGAAACCTGTACATTTTATTCGTTCCTTTTTTCTTTGCGTGTCAGGACAATTCCACAGACGCTGATCTGGGTGTTCAAGACGCGTCAAAAGATATGAAGTCTGCCCAGGATGGGAAATCCACGGATGTCGGAATCGTAAAAGATCTTGGGGAAGACGAGAAAGATCAGGCTGATGTTTCAGCGGTGAAAGACTTGGGGAGTAACGATATGGGGGCCGACATCGAGCCCGACCTTGGCGAAGCAGCGGGGCTAATCCTCACTCGCACAAAAGATAACCAAGCCTTTACCTTTAGTGATTATTATTTCGGGCGCAACCTCGACTCTACCTTGCATGTTGAACTCTTTGTGAAGGGAAGTGGGTCGTGTCCAAAGATGGATGACCCCACGCCGGAGGAGACGATGATTTTTACCATCGATTCCATATCGGGTGTAAGCGAGAGCGCAATTATTCTAGATTTTGCGGGAAAATTTGAGCCAGTGAATCCGACCCATCCATCTACTATAAACGTTGAAAAGTTTACTTTTAAAGACGATGTGCCGTCCTCACTTTTTCTAAAAATTAGCGGCGAAGATAAACACGAAACTTCTCATTTTCAATACAGCGGAAGCTTCCGCGCAACCCATTGTTCCTCACTCGACGAATAGCTAAAAGGAAGACCATTATGATTTCAGATATATTTAACGCGCAAGATTGGCACGAGGTAAAGGGCTTCGACTTTAAAGACATTACCTACCACCGAGCGAACGATTCAGGCGTGGTTCGGGTGGCCTTTAATCGACCCGAATGTCGTAACGCTTTTCGTCCGGCAACGGTGGATGAACTCTACACCGCGCTCGATCACGCACGGATGTGGAGTGATGTTGGGGTGGTGCTTCTCACGGGAAATGGTCCCTCGGCAAAAGACGGCGGATGGGCGTTTTGCAGCGGCGGGGACCAACGCATACGTGGTAAAGATGGTTACAAATATGAAAATGTTGAAGGCGATGTAGATCCGGCCAAATTGGGTCGCCTGCATATTTTAGAAGTGCAGCGTTTGATACGCTTCATGCCAAAGATCGTAATTGCCGTTGTTCCCGGATGGGCGGTAGGCGGCGGGCATAGTTTGCACGTCGTATGTGATATGACGATCGCAAGTGAAGAGCATGCGGTGTTTAAACAGACCGACGCAGATGTTGCAAGTTTTGATGGCGGTTTTGGTTCGGCTTACTTGGCGAGGCAAGTGGGTCAAAAACGTGCTCGCGAGATCTTCTTTTTAGGTCGAAATTATTCGGCTCAAGAGGCCTTCGATATGGGAATGGTGAACGAGGTTGTGAAGCACGAAGACCTCGAAAAAGTCGCACTCGAATGGGCCATTGAATGTTTGAAAAGCCCAACCGCGATTAGAATGCTAAAATACGCCTTTAATATGATCGACGATGGGTTGGTTGGGCAGCAATTATTTGCTGGCGAGGCCACACGTTTGGCCTACGGAAATGACGAAGCGGTCGAGGGAAGAAATGCATTTTTAGAAAAACGTAAACAGGATTTCTCAGATTTCCCCTGGCATTATTAAGCCGCCTTCCTTTTTAATCACAGCATTGCGCTCACAATACCAAGCCAAATCATCGACATGATAAAATAGGGGACGAGTGCGCCAGCGCCTGGATAGTCTTTTGCGATGCGTTGACCGGTAAACAATTGAAGTAAGGTGAGTAGCGAAAGTGAGGCGGCAAGGGCGGCCACCTTGTGGGTTCCGCTAAGGGTAAAATAGATACTGGCCAAAGATAGCACGCCGCAGACGAGCTCCATTATCGTGATGATGCCCAGTAGAAAGGGTACTTTGCCTTTAAATATTGAATTTTCGAAGTGTCCCGTGAGCCAGCCCAGGTTACCTTGCCAATCCGTGATTTTATCGTGCGCGGACTGAACAAAGAGCACGCCGTGAAAAAGAGCCATCAAAATAGAGGCAAAGAGAGGTAAATATGATTTATCTAGGAATTCCATCTATAGAACCGTCCGTAAGTTTGACACGTATCGTTAACCACTGATATCATTACCAAAGAATAACGTACTCGACAAAGGACTGATTTGAAGGACGACTACCACCTTAATAGTGGAGAGGTATTCGAAGGAAAATATAGAATCCTTCGTGAACTGGGGCGGGGCGGTTTTGGCATGGTTTATCTGGGGTTCCAGGAAACGATGGACCGCAAGGTTGCGCTCAAAGTTTTACGTCCTTCAGCGGTTGCCCAAAGTTCGAGCGCGATCGAGCGCTTCCACCGTGAAGTGAGAATTATATCAAAACTCAAGCATCCCAACACAGTCACGATTCACGATTTCGGTGAAACGCGCGACGGTGGGTTGTATATGGTTCTGGAATACGTTGAAGGTGAGGAACTCAAACAAATCCTGAAACGAGAAGGTCCTCAAGAAGATGTTAGGGCAGCTCAATTTGCGAAACAGATCGCAAAATCTCTATCAGAGGCCCACGATCACGGTGTCGTTCACAGGGATCTTAAGCCCGCCAATGTGATGATTACAAAGATAGGAGCGGAAAAAGATTTCATCAAGGTTCTTGATTTTGGAGTGGCAAGCCTGCTCGATCCAAAAACCAACGATTTGACAAGTATTGGTTTACCGGACGGAGAACGAGAACTGATCGGCACGCCTCGTTACATGAGTCCAGAGCAAGTTCGTGGTGAAATGCTTACCGGCGCAAGCGATATTTATAGTTTGGGACTTATTCTCTATGAAATGGTGTGTGGCCGTCCCGCCGTTCGAGGGGATTCAACAATGGCGTTGATTACCCAACAGATCAGTCCAAATCCGCTGGCCCTTCCTGATATTCATGGGTTGCATCCCAAAATGCAGGAGATCATCCGCATTGCAACTGCAAAGAGAACGAGCGAACGTTTCCAAACCGCAGCACAAATGAGCGACGCTTTGGAACAATTTATTTTCAATCAAAAGACGGGTAGTGGAACGCAGAGTGGTGGGTTTGAACTCGCCAGCTATCAAAGTCAGATGCCGTCTTGGCAAGGCCATCCTGTGACGCCAAGCGGCACCTTTCCGATGAGCCTTCAAGGCAATCAATTCCAGCAAGGTAATCAATTTCAGCC
>JALSKP010000651.1 GCA_026988815.1 Myxococcales bacterium
TCTTGGCGTGAAGGGAATCACCGTACATCCTCGCCAGGACGAGCGTCATGTTCGCGTTCAAGACGTCTACGATCTTCGTTCTTTCCTTAAAGATAAAGAGGTCGAGTTTAATGTGGAAGGCTACCCCAGCGAATCCTTTTTACGACTCATTGAAGAAACCCACCCGACGCAAGCGACCTTGGTTCCCGATACTCCAGGTCAACTTACCTCAGACCACGGATGGGAGCTTCCAAAGCATAACGTTTTTTTGGCGCAGACCTGCAAACGGATAACAGATGCTGGGATTCGTTGTGCACTCTTTTTAGATCCCGACCTCAATTTAGTACGAGAGGTTACTAAAACGGGGACAGATAGAATCGAACTTTATACGGAGTCTTTTGCCCAAAGTTTTGGTAAACCCGACAACGATATAATTCTGGAGAATTATCGAAAAGCTGCCGAAGAAGCGCAACGTTTAGGGCTCGGCGTGAATGCGGGGCACGATCTGGATTCACAAAATTTGGGGAAATTTCTTAGCATTGCTGGTATTTTAGAGGTCTCCATCGGGCATGTTCTTACGGTGGAGTGTATAGAAAGAGGAATAGAGGCAGTCACGGCGCAATACCTCAGTATTTGCGAATCTAGCGCCACGCCTTAGGAGCACCATTGGCACATTTTGAATCAAAATATTTAGTGATGCGCGACGGTGTAAAGATCGCCATCGATCTTACGCGGCCAGAGAGCGAGCAACCAGTGGCTACGATTCTCCGACTCACGCGATATCATCGGCGAATGAAAGTGCGCAAGCCTCTCCTTCATCCGACAATTCAGGCGGAACTGGATCAGCATTATACGCACCGTAATTTCTTTGTTGGAAAAGGATATGCGTGGATGGATGTATGTGTTCGCGGTTCGGGCGCCTCTGGAGGACGACGGATTACACCCTGGTCAGAAGATGAAGTTGAAGACAGTCGAGAGATTCTAGATTGGATCATTTCCCAATCTTGGTCGAATGGAAAGGTTGGCGCTCGTGGTGTTTCTTATGATGGAACGGCGGCCGAATTTTTGCTCACCTTGGATCATCCCGGATTAAAAGCAATCGCTCCTCGCTTCGCATTATTTGATGTCTACGCCGATATTGCGTTCCCGGGGGGCATCCCATTCACTGGATTTACAAAACCATGGTCTGCCTTTAATGCGGCCTTGGATCGCAATCGATTTGATGAGGTGATGACCCTTTTGCTCTCGCTCTCTAAACCTGCACGTGAGCAATTGTCGAACAGTCCCTTTAAGAGGTCTGGCGACAAACCAGCGGCAGTGGCGATGGGGTCTACTCGGCTTATATCGAAGCTTCTTAGCATGTTGGTATTGGGAGTGGCTCCGGTCGACGACGATCCGAATGCAAAGATTCTAAAAAAGCACATTCGCGAGCGAACGCAGAATATGGATGTACACGCGGCATCAGAAGGCATGCTTTTCAGAGACGAAGAAGGGATGGTGAAAGAATTTCCGGAAAAAACCATCGATGATTTTTCCCCCCATCAGTTCGCTGATAAGGTTGCCAATCCGCCCGCCATTTTAAATTATGGAGGCTGGT
>JALSKP010000652.1 GCA_026988815.1 Myxococcales bacterium
AGCACCCCTTTCCAATCTCCACGCTTTTGCGAGCAGTTGTTGTCGATTTCTGAGTTTTCCCAAAGCGCGGTCGACTCCCAAACGCGCAAGAATAAGTTCGTTCGTTGAATCGTCTCCTCGCAAACAAAGTAGTGCACTTTTCAATCCAGCGTGGATAGGGTGCAAAGCCTTCAGGATGGACTGGGAGCCAAGACCATCATTTTCTTTGGCGAGGCGTGCGCCTTTTTTACCGTAGTAAAGTCCAAGTGTTCGTTGGGATGATTTTAGTAGGTCCTGCTTACTGACTGCGAGCGCTGAGGGCTCAGGCGAAAGCAGCGCTAGTTTTGGTGGCTCGATTATTCACATCGGCGTGGGACTACTTTTTGGTGGAAAACTACCCGTGATTTTTACTGTAGACTGATACGGGTTTCATAGTAAAATCTACTAATTTCTAAAAAGTTTTCGTTTTCTAAACGCAACTAAGCCGAGAATAACCAAAAGCAAGAAAGGCACACCCTTTTCATTTCCTAAGGAGCTACACTGGCAACCTTTTTCTTTTTTTGCGGCAGAATAGGGACGCAAAGAAACCAAAGGCGCAGGGGTATTTTCACTCGTATACCAAAGAGACCCTCCGAACCCAAAAGCGATAGATTCGGCTTGCATTGAATCAGGTGGAATGATGGATTTGATCTTTGAAGAAGTAAACATATTTACGAATTCTTTGTCACTCGACCTGCCCGATTTTTTAGAGCACAAAAGTGTAATCGATTCATAGGTACGAATCGCGAGAACCGAACCATCGGGAGACACATCGGCGCCTGTAATCAATCCTCCTAGGAAACCCGAATCACGGGCTTTAATTAT
Source organism: Myxococcales bacterium (assembly GCA_026988815.1). Lineage (GTDB taxonomy): Bacteria > Myxococcota_A > Bradymonadia > Bradymonadales > Bradymonadaceae > CALJNB01. The sequence continues at coordinate 844 of JALSKP010000652.1, forward strand.
CGCAACTTGTTTGGCTTTGTTTTTGCCGCCATCTAATCGCACCCTCCAGACCCTCGCATCACCTTTGGTTTTTTCAATGAGGTATCCCATCGGTCCTTTAGCCGACATTGAATTTGGATCTACGATTAGGGCTTCCACATTGTGTGCGCCATCGGGATATCGGATTTCGGTCGTCGTAAAATCAACGATTTTGGTTTTGCCAATGGAAGGCTCTGCGAAATGGTAGACAAACACAGCAGGTCTTTCTTCATCATTGTCACCGACATCAGCCAGAAAAAGACACCTTCCTCCCTTTTGAGAACACGGCCCAATGGCAATATCCTCGGCGTCATAGGGCTCAAAATCTTTGCCATTTTGAAACAGGGTCGCAATCGCCCGTGTTTCACCGCCAGCATCAATTCCGAATATTCGCCCTCTATCTCCTGAATCGTTATGGGTCCAAAAGAGTCCTTTCTCTCTTAGACTTGCGACCAGCCCCGAAGACTCATCGATAGCATCATCTTTGAGTGTTGATCTGATATCGGCGCGATATTGGGTATCACAAGGCGAGAGAGCCCAGATTGTGGAAGGGATAAGGAGGAAAAAATAAAGTAGGGGAAGAATGCGTTGGATCATAGGCAAAGCTAAACCCGTGAATCGAAAATGGAAAGGTACAAAGCGAAAGTTCTCGGTTTGAGCAACGCGCTCTTTTTCGTTTTTCTATTGGAAAACTGAAATCCATTTCAGAAATTCCGTCCAAGCCGGTTTCGCTTTTCCGTCCTCATAGCTTAGAAGGCCGACCGTATTCAACGACGGCATCAATAAAACCTTGATCGAGCCTTCATCAACAAAGGGGTTAAGAAAAAAATCGTCTTTGAATTTGTTCACTGCTGTTTAACTACCGATGAGGAGGGGGATTTTTGTCCCTAAATAAAAGGCACTCGTCACTGCTCCCCGCGCCAATAGCGGTTTCATTTGGGCTGGATGGAAAAGGTTTGGTTAACATGAATTTCGATTGTGGTTCATAGGTCGAGGTTCCAATCCTTGCGCCCAGATCGATCGCTTCGGTGACTCCATATCGTCCAGCAAGGTTAAAAGAGGGCCACCAAAGAACCTCCTGACCCAGAAAGGATAGCCCCTCCAGTTTCCACACCAAACTGGAAGTTTCCTTCACCGTTGGTCGGCGCTGTTTGCATAGTACCCGCACATCCTAAAGTGCTGAGAAGGAAAAAGCATAAATAAGAGGAGATTTGGGTAGTCATGTTTTCCTTGTACAAGGCCAAAAAAAAGACCCGTAGGCCTGCTTATTGGGAGGACGAGGCGATCGATCTTACTTAAGGAATAACCGTTCCGCCAGTATTTGTCGCAGGAGGCATGACGTTGGTACCGTTGTAAGCGGGGCGTCCACCGAAGAGTAACCCGACACCAATGTTGATAATCGAGCCACCGAATCCTGCGCTAGCTTCGCTCGAACTACTATCGCCGCTTGATGCTGTCGCGCCTCCAACGAAAGGAATTTCGACACTGATTTCAGGTAGGATCCAGAAGGTATCGCCAAGACGAGCGGCAAACCCGACGCTTCCTCCGCCAGAAAGGATGAAGCCAGTAACATCAGAGTCGCCGCTTCCAGCTGTGATAAAAGAGGGAGATAATCGAGGTGCGATGGTGAGTTCGCTATCGCCGACAGGGATGCCGATCAAGAAGGGGATTTTTGTACCTAGGTAAAAGCTTCCCCCGTCACCCGTTCCTGCACCGATAGCGGTGAAGGAGGGAGCGATCGACATGGCGATGCCGCTCTGGTCGTTAGGATCGGTCAACATGAATTTGGATTGAATTTCATAAAGGGCGGTACCGATTCTGGCACCGAGATCGATGGTGTCGGTAATACCATAACGGCCAGCAAGGTTGAAGGAAGGCGCAGTAATCGACCCCTCAGAGCTAGATAGAATGGTGGCGCCTGGCTCAACACCGAACTGGAAATTACCCGTTCCGTTTGTGCGGGCCGTTTGCATCGTACCTGCACAGCCAATTGAGGCGACGAGAAAAAAAGATAAAAGAGCGACTCTAAAAATGTTCATGTTAAATCCTTGTGCGATTGTTTTGATAAAACGCACGTTACAGTTAGAAAAAATGGACGACAAGTTGAATTATACGGTCCAGACGTGAGACGTACGGAAATATTCACAAAAAAAGAAAGGACATATAAATAATAGTTGAATCATATTAATCAGAGGATGAAAAGTATTTGCAGACGATAGTAACTTTTGCTATTTTTTGACGCGCAACCTTAGTTGTTTTTATTTATTAACTGTTTGTTTGGAGAATGTTATGGGTTTCATGAGTACTATTAAAAATTGGTTGGGAATGGTTGGCGTTGATTTGGACTTGAAATGTCCAACTGAAATTAACGGCAGCACCGGAACGATCACCGGTAGCGTCGGCGTTACATCAAAAACGGATCAGAACATGCTTACTTTGGAAGTAGAGTTCGAAGAAGAATGGAAAACCGGTCGAGGAGCCGATGCAGAAACAACCACGTTGACGCTTGGTGAAACCAAAGTTCAACTTAACAAGCCCATTAAGGCTGGCGAAAGCATCGAGATTCCTTTTGAATTCACTTACGTCATTGAGAAATCAACGACCCAAGCTTTGGCGGAAAAAGGCGGCGCTCTTGGCGCTCTTGGAAAGTTGGGTGGAGCAATGTCCGGTGAGAAATCAACATTCCAAATCAGCGCTACATTAGATCTTAAAGGTGTCGCACTTGACCCCTCCACAGATGTAAAAGTGAAAGTTTCTTAAATCAACTTTCAAATTCTAAACGCCGCTTCTCGCGGCTTTTTTTGTGTCTAGAAATCGGGTGTCGGAGGGTAAGGCCTTAAAAATATATATTGGCTTATAACTGATCTTTGAGCAGGGATTTGACCAGGACACCGTCAGCGGCCCCTCTAGATTTTTTCATGACCTGTCCCACGAAAAAACCAAATAGGGAGTCTTTGCCGCCTTTATACATTTCTAGCTGCTTGGGATTTTCGACCATCACTTCATCAATCCATTTTAATAGGGTTGCCTCGTCTGTGACTTTCTTAAATCCTTCATCCTCAATCAGTGTTTGGATAGATCTCCTCTCCCCTTCAAAAATCATTTCAAAGATCTTTTTCCCGGCCGCCGATGTGATCGATTTCGATTCGACCTGCTCAATAAGATTGGCGATCACCTGAGGCTGGAAACCAAGTGTGGAATAATCAAAATGATCATCATAAAAGGGCAGCATGACATTTACGATCCACGATGCCAGATTTTTGGGATTTCCCCCTTTGTCTGAAACCGCTTTATAAAAGTGCGACAGCGAAGGCGTACCCGAAAGGACATCTGCATCAACTTCAATCAATCCGAGGCTTTTATACTCTTCAAAATCTTTCTGCAGTTGTGCGTTTTCTCCACGCACGCGGTCTCTCCACGTCATCACAGGCTCAGACGATCTAGGCGTCGAACTTTTCTTTTCTTTTGGTTTTTCTGGTGCGGACTTGGCGTTCTCTTTGGCCCACGAGTCTTTGAGAGACACAATACGATTGAAGATTATTGCCTTTGAATCGCTAGCTTCGTCTCTCCAAAAATATCCGTGGCGTTCAAATTGATAACGCGTATCCAAATCGTCGTTCACAATTGACGTTTCAATTCTGGCTTTCTTCTCGACTAAGGATTGTGGATTCAATTCTTTTTCCAGAGAAAAATCACCGCCGACATCTGGTCGCTCATTGATGAAAAGGCGGTCATAAAGATTGACTTGAACCTCAATTGAGGTTTTAAAATCCACCCAATGAACAACACGTCGTACTTTTTTACCCGATGTATCCGATCCACTCTTACTTGATTTATCATAGGTGCAAAGCAATTCTATGATTTCGCCTTCTTCGTTTTTAATAACCTCGTTTACTTTAATGATGTAGGCATAACGAAGTCTAACCTCGACACCTTTCTCTAAACGTTTCCATTTTTTGGGTGGCGTTTCCGAAAAATCGCTACGCTCAATGTAAACTGTTTTACTAAAATGAACGGGGCGAGTTTCATCTCTATCAAACCCACGCGGCCAATAGGGACACGCAAGGGTTTCATTTTCTCCCTCGTAATTTGTTATGGTGAGTTTGAGAGGATCTAGAACACACATTACACGTTTGGCGCGTGTATTCAATTCGTCTCGAATCGCAAATTCAAACATGGCCACATCAACCAGAGAGTTCGCCTTCGCGACGCCGATCATATCGCAGAATTCGCGTACGGCTTCAAAAGGAATCCCTCTTCGACGCATGCCCGCAAGGGTTGGCATGCGAGGATCATCCCAACCACTCACATGATTTTCTACAACAAGTTTTTTGAGCCAACGTTTACTCATGACCGTATAGCCCAGATTCAGTCGCGCGAATTCGTACTGATGGGGGGCGGGGTCCATGCCTGTTTTCTCGATAAGCCAATCGTACAATTCACGATTATTTTCGAACTCAAGGCTACACAAAGAGTGCGTGATTTTCTCAAAAGCATCTTCCAAACAATGTGCATAATCGTACATAGGATAGATATTCCACTTGTCTCCCTGACGATGATGGTGGGCTTTGAGGACGCGATAAATGACGGGGTCGCGCATTACAATATTCGGCGATTCCATATCGATCTTGGCGCGAAGAACGACCTCACCATCGTCGAATTCTCCACTCTTCATCTTTTCGAAAAGGTCGAGATTTTCTTCGACACTACGGTTGCGATAGGGACTATCTTTTCCGACTTCATTTAGGTTACCCCGATATTCTCGAATTTTTTCTTTGCTCAAACTATCGACGTAAGCCAAGCCTTTTTCGATTAAGCCAACGGCAATATCGGCCATGCGTTCGAAATAATCGGACGCAAAATAGAGGTGCTCGCCCCAGTCAAATCCCAACCAAGCGATATCTTTCTTAATCGAATCCACGTATTCGCTCTTTTCGGCGACGGGATTGGTGTCATCAAAACGGAGGTGATAGGTCCCGTTGTAATCTTCGGCGAGACCGTATGAAATACAGATCGCTTTCGCGTGACCGATATGGAGGTAACCATTGGGTTCGGGCGGAAAACGAGTGACGATGCTCTGGACCTTCCCGGAGGCCAGATCTGCGTCGATGATCTGACGGAGAAAATTCGATTTAGGAGTGGCGGGTTTCATATCATTTGTCATTTAAGTCTCCTTTTAAATCTCCCCATCTTGGGGTGAACAATAACTGGGAAGGTAGAACAAAAATTCCCAGGTTGTCTACGCCGTTATGGGCCTCCTTAGGATTGAACAGAGTTGTACTTGGATGGGAGGATATCCAACCTCTTGGTCACCTTTTCACCGACCTTGTGTAATTCCACGATAAAGGTAGCGTGCGGATGACTGGCCGGTCCGTTTTTATTGGTGTTTATCATGATTTGTCGTTTTAGAATTCTTTTTTTATCTTTCTTTTTTTTCGCTGCTATCGGTTGCGCTGGGACGATGCAGACCGCACGAACAAATGGAGAGGACAATTTCCAATTCGGAATAGAGGCCGGTGTCACAAGATTTAGTGACGATATGGGAACATCAGAGGGTCCATCGGTCAACCTCGCCGCGAGATATGGTGTTAGCGATCGCCTCGATATTGGCGTGCGATGGGGTACGCTTTTGTTTGAAATTCAATCGAAATTGATGTTGACCTCTCCAAGTGAGCAGGACATTGCGATTTCCCTAGCACCTTCGGTGGCGGTAGCACCATCTAGGAGCATTTATATTGGAACTAAAATCCCCCTTTTGATCGGTATCACGGTGGGAGATAGTGAACTTACTCTTGCTCCTAGGATATCCCCCGCGTTCATTGCCGGCGAATCGAGTAAGTTTATTTTGGCGGCGGGAGGCAGCATCGGGTTTGCCCTAAGGTTGGGAGATACATTTTGGATCTTGCCTGAAATCAGCGTGGATATTCCTTTTATTGGGGGCGTGAAACGCGTCGAAGGAGGGGAAAGCGACTTCAGGTTAGTAAATTTCGATAGCTCGATTATCAATATCGGTGTCGGTGTACTTTTCGGCGGACGTCCGATGAATGAGGGTAAAATGCCTCCGGCCTCTGGAGAGTAATCCCAAAATGTAGAACGCCTTAAGAAAGCGGGATTCGAAAAAAACAGGGAGGTGGTAGGTAAATATCGATAAAGCAGACTTAACCATCTTTCATTTTAGAAAAAAGCGCTTCTATTTGCATTCGTTTGAGTTTGCTCTATAAGCCGCCTTTCGGCGAGACCAGCCGGTAATATACGCGGATCGAAAACGATCTCTAATCAAACTGGACCAAGTAGTACCTTTGTTAAATCTTTCCCCTCCCAAAGCTGTTTCCAATCTCTTCTCTTCATCCTTTCATTTGAACGACTTAAAGACCGAAATTTTATCAGGTCTAACGGTTGCCTTAGCGCTCGTACCAGAAGCAGTTGCTTTTTCTTTTGTGGCCGGCGTTCACCCTTTGGTGGGATTATACGCGGCATTTATGGTTGGATTGATTACGGCGGTTTTTGGTGGAAGACCCGGTGTAATATCCGGCGCAACGGGAGCCCTAGCTGTGGTTATGGTTGCCCTCGTCGCTCAACACGGCGTCGAGTATTTGTTTGCGGCCGTTGTTCTGATGGGACTGATGCAAGTCGTGGCCGGAGCCCTGCGGCTCGGTAAATTCATGCGCCTTGTTCCCCACCCCGTCATGTTAGGTTTTGTGAACGGTCTTGCGATCGTCATTTTCCTCGCCCAATTGTCCCAATTTAAAACGGTCAATGCGGCGGGCGAAAAGGTCTGGATGTCGGCGATGCCAATGTCGGTCATGATTGGTCTCGTTCTTCTAACGATGGGTATTATCTGGATGACGCCCAAACTTACAAAAGCGATTCCCGCTCCACTGGTCGGTATCGGCGTTGTTGCGGCGCTGGTTATCGTATTTAAAATCGATGTTCCACGGGTGGGCGATCTCGCGTCCATAAAAGGTGGCCTGCCATCCTTTCATATCCCCGTCGTGCCTCTCAGTTTAGAAACGCTCAAGATTATTTTTCCGTATTCGTTGGTTTTCGCAGGGATTGGACTCATTGAAAGCTTGCTCACCCTCAATCTCGTTGGGGAGATGAAAGGCGAGCGAGGCGGATCGACAAAGGAATGTTTGGCGCAAGGGGCGGCAAATATCGTGACCGGTTTCTTTGGTGGAATGGGCGGTTGTGCGATGATCGGTCAGTCGATGATCAATGTTAAATCGGGGGGCCGAACGCGAATTGCAGGAATAAGTGCGGCGCTCTTTCTTCTCATGTTTATTCTTTTCGCGTCAGGTCTTATCGAACAAATTCCCTTAGCAGCACTGGTAGGCGTGATGTTCATGGTGGTGATTGGAACCTTTGCGTGGCAGAGTTTAACGATCGTTGGACAGATTCCCAAAACGGATCTTTTCGTGATCGTTTTAGTAACCGGCGTTACGGTTTATAAAGATCTCGCCTTAGCCGTGATTGTGGGCGTGATTGTATCTGCGCTCGCTTATGCGTGGAATAACGCCAAACGTATTAGTGCAACCAAAGAGGATGTGGACGAAAATACAAAGATTTATAAAATCCAGGGACCTTTATTTTTCGGGTCTATTGAAGGTTTTTCAGAAATATTTGATCCTAAGGGCGATCCGAACTTGGTGATCGTCGATTTTATGGAAAGTCGTGTGGTCGATCAGTCTGCTTTACAGGCCATCGAGACACTGGCCGTAAAATATCAGGTACAGGATAAAACCCTAAGATTGAAGCACTTGTCAAAAGACTGTCACCGTCTTTTGAATCGCGCTGGCCAATTGATGATCGATTCTGATGACGATCCGGTATACGAAATTGCTGTGAATTACGATATTAAGACTGGCGTGTTCGGCGCTGGTCACTAAAGGTAAATTTAGTAGTCGAATTTACCAGGGCAGAGTTTGACGACCGTCTCCCAGGGAGACGCCGCATCTCGCACAAAATCGAAAGTGAAGGGCAATAATAATTCAGGGGCAAATTCTACAGGCGTTTTTGAAAGCACGAGTACGCGTAAAATCTTTATTGCGATGGGGTACCATTTTGCCGCCGCACCTTGCCATTTTACCTGAACCCTTTTTGTTTTTGTGGCGTCATCATTTTGAATGAATTGGATTTCTTTTGCCAAGATTTCTTCAAAGCTTTGCGCGCTAACACGTCCATGAAAAACTTCTGCCCAAAGTTCCCAGCGAGATCGTTCGGTGGTAGCCAAGTCGTCCATCACCCTTACGAAAACATCTTCTCCAGATGCATTTTTCATGGATGCGGGAAGGGCGACGCAACCGTTTCCTGACAGCCAGTCGGCCAAGTATTGCAGGGCTTGGAAGATGTTATAAGAAATTTCTTCAGGGTCATCGTTTCGTATGAAATCTGAGATTTCGAGGTCGGCAGCAAGAACACCGCGCTGGTAGAGAGGATCGCTTTTGGAGAGTCCCTCAACATCTTTTCCTTTTACGAAAGCGATGAGTGGGCGGTGCTCAGCCTCATTTGGGATAAGCGCCTCGATGAGGTCAAAGAGCACGCTGTCTTCTGGGTTGGCTTTCCATTTTTGAAAGGCATAAACGAGCGCTAGACCGGGCCGTACAAAGTCAGGATGAGCTACCCAAAATCCGTCCAAGCCTCTTTTCATTTGGGTGATGACGTCCCGAACATATCCAACCATGCAGACTTCAAAAGAAGCGCGTTTCCCTGCCTCGTATAGAATGCCGTACATGCCGCCAATTTTAATCGCATCCAAAGGTAGCAGGGCATCGACAAGAATTTCGTGGGATTCTCGAATATGATTGATGACGATATTGGGATCGGCTTTGACCGGGATGCGGTAGCGCGGATCGTGTTTGAACATGCGTGCCGTGGAGGCTAGGAAATCATGCCAACCTAAAGAGCCTCCGAGAAAATAGGGAGACAAGGTTTGGGCAATTTCTTGAATACGAAAAATCGCTCTGGGATTTTCGAAAACGATAAAAAGTTTAACGCTTCCGATCAGATAACTAGGATGCAGTTTTACTAATTCTCGTTCGGTGATTTCTATGAGGGACTTCAGATATGCAGCCTCTTTTTCGTTCTCTAGTTTAGGAATGTAGAAGACCAAAGCTTCCGGGCGTTCCCAATTATGGAACATATGCATGACAAAATCATAGAGATGAAGGGGCAGGGGGTTTCCATCTATGAGATGATTCCCGTCTGGTAAAGCAAGCCCGGGGATACGTTTAATAGGATGGGAAAGATGGTCCTTTTCGAGAGTATATTTTTTTTTGGTACGGGGATCTTCAAAGGAAATCGTCCGATTAAAACAACCCATGAGGTTTCTACATGAGTGCAGAAAGTTTACCATAATAGGTGTTTTAGAATCCTCGTTGTCTGCGCCCCAACGGGGTTCTTGGTCAAATTCTTCGACGAGTTTTTGGACGATTAAGGGTTCTTTAGGGAGGCGGCGGTGAAATGCATTCATTGCATTAATGGAAAGTTTTTGACTGTCCGGCGGACCAAAAAGAGTTACTTGCGCCCCGCGCATGTAAAGAGGGACAAACACCTTCTCGGGCGTGACTTTTTTTTCGTGCGGTCCCACTACAAGTTGGTTGCGATTGTTCTTCTGGCCGATCACCGTTTTGTATTCGGGTGAATGAAAATCTAGGTCTTTGTTATCCTCGACATAGGTTTTGGTTTGGGTATCGATGAAGTGACGGTCTCTTTTGCGTTGCTTGAGAATTTCGTCGAGCTCAATGTAACTACGCAGGTAGATTTTTCGAACGAAATTGAGCGCATCATCACTTTCGATATCAGGAAAACTTTCCTTCAATCCAACCGCCATCGTTAGGCCAGGAACCGCATCGATAACCTCGCCGCTTTTTTCCAAAGCGTGTAATAAATTGATGGGAAGAAACTCTAGATAGGCGGAAATATGATATGCCATGACGACCTTTTTCGATAAATCTACGCCAAATCGGGGCGCGAAGGCCGAGTATGCCATCGTGATTAGGGGCTCGCAAGATGTTTCAAAGAAGGGGACTAAAAAGGCGTGCGGCCGCTTCTCCAAGTTTTCGAAGCGTGGAATGGGTTTCCAGGAGCGGGCCATCAATCTCAATAGAATGCGATAATTTTTCTAGAAAAAGCTCACCCAAGGTGCCGTTTTGTTCAACGCTATCCATCGCCATGTTGATCTCGAATTGAAGGCGAAAACTTCTGATATCCATATTCGCACTTCCGATGATAGTGAAGCGATCATCGATGACCATCATTTTAGCGTGTAGAATTTCCTTCTGGTACTCAAAAATTTGAACACCGGCACAGATGAGTTCTTCGAAATAGGCTCGGCTAGCCCATTGAGCGATACGTACGTCGGACTTCCCGGGAAGAAGTAAGCGTACATCTACGCCCCGCATGACCGCGGTGCGGAGTGCGGCGAGGATGGCTTGGTCAGGGATAAAGTAGGGCGTTGTGATGTAAATTCGCTCGGTGGCTTGTGTGATGGCGATGAAGAAGACGGAATGGATCATTTCGATATCGCGATCGGGGCCGCTGGCAATAATGCGTCCGCGT
>JALSKP010000653.1 GCA_026988815.1 Myxococcales bacterium
TGGTGGCGCAGGTGAAGAGTCAGAAGTTGATTCTCGACAGTTTATTCGAATTCGTGGAAAAGATGTCCTCCGTGTAAACGGAAAAAATGCACTTTCTCGCTACGAATTCAGAGTGCGAAATCTAAAATACAAAGCGGGTCAAATTGCCAAATATGTAGATTCTATCGATGTTGCACTTTCAAAGATCTCCGAAAGCGGAGATACCGCTGCTGCACCCGCAGAGTAGTTCCTATTTTCTGAGGTTCTTCTGAAAAATTTCCTCGACACTTTTCGTGATAGGGTTCAAACAAACGGTCATTCACGTGCTCTGCAAAGGCGTGTTCTCGGACAATGGGAAGCGGTCTCATGGCGAGAATGGTGGCTCGATGCCGAACGCTTAGCCAATGGTTTATACGATTTAGGACTCCGACCAGGGGAACGAATTCTGATCTTGAGTCAAACACGATACGAGTGGCTCGTCGCCGAAATCGCAACCCAAATGATCCGAACGCCTTCTGTGGCGATGTTCCCTATCGGCTCCGTTCAGAATTTAGAATTTATTCTCAGTTCTTCTTCTCCTAAAATCGCCATAGTTGAGGATCCCAAACAGTTAAAAAAATTTAGCCATCTAAAATCGAGCATTCATACCTTCGTCGTTTTCGACCCTGAGGCATCCCTTGAAACGCCCGATGAAGAAGGGCATTCCGATACGAAACTCGATGAGGCATTGGTGGAAAGTATCGACGGCGATGTCGTTCTCTACAGCGATCTTATCTCTTTTGGCAGAAGCGCTCTTGCAGAAGATCGCAGTCCAATTTCGAAAATCCGGAGAAAGACTTCCCGTGATGATATCGCCTGTATTATGTACACTTCTGGAACCTCGGGTAATAAAAAAGGTGTTGTGATAAGCCACGCTAATATTATGACTCAGCTGTCCGCGCTGGAAAAATTTGAGATTTTCAAAGAAGGTCAAACCCATCTTCTTTCTCTTCCCCTCGCCCATATTTTTGCGAAAGTGCTACTTTGGTTGGCCGTTAAAAATGGCACCGAGACCATTGTTGGTCGGGGAATTGGGTCCCTCGTCGCGGATGCTTTAGAGGTCCACCCAGAAATTATTGGATTGGTTCCCAGTCTTGTGGAAAATTTCGAGAGTGGAATCAGAAAAGATTTTTCTAAATTCGGGTCTCTTCGACTGAAAATTCTAAATACTTTATGGGGTGCCCAACGTGGTGGTGCTGATTTGTTTAACTCGCCGACCTTTGATCCTGTCGGCACATGGAAGAAGAAAATCAGCGCTCAAGTTGGAAGGGCTAGTATTCAACGCGTTCTTGGAGACTCGATAAGCACCTTCATTACTGGCGGCGCTGAGGTAGCGCCCGAATCAATTGGGTTTTTTAATAAAATTGGTATCAATATCACCCAACTCTATGGTCTCACAGAAACCACGGGAATTGTAAGTGTCTCCAAAAACGACGTTCATTCGGCTGGCGAGGTCATCGATTGTTGCGATATTGCGTTGAACGATAACGGGGAGATCTACGTCCGAGGACCTATGGTTTCGGCAGGATACTTCGACGTCGGTAACATCAT
>JALSKP010000654.1 GCA_026988815.1 Myxococcales bacterium
CGTGATGTCATCAGGCGCAACGCTTTCTGCCATCGCAAGATGTTTAAAGAAAGCGGGGGTTAAAAATGTATTTGGAGTGGTCTTGGCTAGAAAGGATTAATTTTCAAAGGCCTGCATTTCAAAATGTCCGTAGAGTTCTTTGGGAGAATCTTCGAAGCCGAGGCGAGGCGCATCGGGCCACATACGCTCAAGATCATATTCTTCTCTCATGGGTCCATTGAACACGTGAAGGAGGAGGTCGCCGAAATCGACGAGCGCCCAGCGACCGAACGCTACACCTTCTTTTCCATAAGCAATGGTGCCGAAGTGCTGTTTCATTTGTCCTTCGACATGGAGCGCAATCGATCGTACATGACGTTCCGAATTTCCGGTCGTGATGATAATGAAATCGGTATAGGACACCTTTCCGCGTAGATCGATAACGATCGTATTTAGCGCTTTGAGATCCCACGTCCACTCGGCGCACTTTCGAGCCATTTCTTCAAATTTGTCTTTTTCTTCAGTATTCAACTCGAACCGCCTAGTTTCGCTCGCTTAATCGAGCGCACCATTGTGACACTTTGACCTTTTTAGTCAACATCAAACGCCAGGCTATTATCGGCTCTCTTCGATTTGGGCAAGGTTTATATGTGAAGTTTGAGAAAGACGCAAAATCTAGCGTGATCATTTTCTGGGGTCTTTTCTTTCGTTGTAGGGGTAACCCTCTGTGGTTACCCATGGATCGCTTGTAAATAAGGGACCTAAGGGCAACCACAGCGGGTCGCACCCAACAGTGCACATCCGATTCCCAAAAAAATGATCACACAATGCAAAATCTTCGCGTGTTTAAGAAGGTGAAAAGAAAAGATCGACTTGCCAAAAGTTCAACTATTTTGTAAACCGGCGATCGAATTAATACCCGCGGTTCGCTTTGCGCGCCCTTACAAAATGGTTTGATACTTTTTACCGCGGTCAAATGGGCAGTTCAAACCAAAAATGTAGAAAGGAGTAAGATGGCTAGGCTCATGTCAAGTACCGAGTTAGCACAGAGATTCGACGAAAAAACTGATTTCGTATTGATCGATGTATTACCCAAAGAAAAATTCGACGTAGAACACATCCCTGGAGCGATTAATATTCCGCTTCAGACCCTTGAAGAAGGTGCGCGTTCTTTCCGTAAAAACCAGCGTATCGTCGTTTATGGCGAAACCCACAACGACAACGCTTCGAATCAAGCTGCCGACCTTTTGGAACGCATGGGATTTCGTAAAGTTTCCGATTTTGACGGCGGGGTTCATGCTTGGAAACAAGCTGGATATCTTACCGAAAACTGATCTTCGTTTTCTTTTTTTCTTTGTCGGTCTCCAGACCGACTTTTTTTTGTCTAAAATATAACAAAAACAGCGAACCTTAGCGCTGAGGCGAACCTTAAACTATCTTCGCTAACCTCGTTTCTCCGATGCTTCTATTTAAAAGTAGTGTGATCCTTTTCGGTGGGATTCTGATCCCCTCTCCCTCTGGGGGAGGGTTAGGGTGGGGGACTTCGTTTTAGCTTGTGGGTTTATTGGCTTCGGCCTTGACCTAGTTAAG
>JALSKP010000655.1 GCA_026988815.1 Myxococcales bacterium
TGATGTGGACACGAACCCGGATAATCCGGTGATTGGGGATCGCGCTTTTTCTCGAGATCCAGAAAAAGTAGCAAGATTTGGAGGCGCTTTTATCGCCGGACATTTGACCGCTGGTGTGGTGCCTTGCGGAAAACATTTTCCAGGCCACGGCGACACCGATACCGATAGCCATTTAACCCTACCCACCATCGCCCATGATCGCCAACGCATGGATAGCATTGAGCTCCTTCCCTTCAAGAAACTTTGCGATGTCGGCATTCCGATGATCATGACCGCACACGTCATCGTGCCCTCGATCGATCCCGAGGAACCGGCAACCTTATCGCATAAAAGCCTGACTGGAATTCTTAGAAAGGAACTTAATTTTGAGGGGGTCATCGTCACCGACGATCTTGAAATGGCCGCCGTTGCGGATCGTTACGAGATTGAAGAATTGGTTTTAAAAAGTTTGGAGGCAGGCTCAGATTTATTTCTAAGTACGAACGCGCGGTGTCACATCTTTTGGAAAAAGCTGGAGAGGATGATAGACTGAAGGCCATCATTTTTACGGCCGCAAATCGCATCGCCAAAACCAAAAAATACTTGTTGGGAAGCTGGCCCAAACCCTGGAAAAAAATCGATATGTTATTTGAAACGATTGGTTGCCAACAGCATTTGGCCACCATTGAAAAGATTGAAAATGGCGGTTTTGAAGGAAAAGATCCTACCGCTCGTAGCTAGACTTTGGCGTCGATAGGCCAAGTTTCGATAACCTCGCGCAAACGTCGCATAAAGCGGTCAGCGGTCGCACCATCAATAACACGGTGGTCAAAAGACAAACACCAGATCGAGGTCGGCCGCACCATAATAGCGTCCGTTTCTTGATCCACGACAACACGTTTCTTAATACCGCCCGTCACGAGAATCGCCGTTTGAGGTTGATTGATGATCGGAATACCAAACTCAGAACCGAAAATACCGGAGTTAGAAAGGGTAAAGGTACCGCTCTGAACATCGTCGGGTTTAAGCTTTCGATTTCGCGCCCTTTCGGCCAAATCTCCAATCGATTTGGCAATGCCCAATAAGCTTAATTCATCGGCGTTTTTTACGACCGGAACGATAAGTGATTTTCCAGTATCTACCGCAACGCCGATGTTAATATCGCCTCGATAAACAATATTATCGCCGCTCATCGCGCTGTTCATTATAGGAAATTCGGGAAGGACTTCAGCGATAGCTTTCACCAAGAAAGCGGTGTAGGTGAGTCGGGTGCCGCGTGAAATAAATTCCGCTTTTTGGGCCTCTCTCGCCTTGAGTACCGCAAAAAAATCAACCTCGTGGACAGTTTGTGCGTGTGCGCTTGTGGCTCGACTGGCGATCATATGTTGGGCGATCATTTGTCGTTGTGGAGACATCATTTCCACACGATCACGTGGACCAACGGTGACGTTGGGGAGATGGATGGGCGCTCTCGTTTGGACAGCAGCAGATCCTGTCCCACCCTTTTCCAAGAATAACAAAATATCTTTTTTCGTAACGCGACCCGAAAGACCTGTGCCCGCAATCGAGGAAAGATTGTCTATACC
>JALSKP010000656.1 GCA_026988815.1 Myxococcales bacterium
GAACCACGGTTCTTTTCCTTAGACCCCACACCGATAGCGGCAATCCGAAAATCCTCCAGGGGTTCGTCGATGACAATCCTCTTCCGTTCCAACCGAGAGATTTGGGTCCCCAGCAAAGGAGAGCGATAAATGTGAAAGGGCGCATGTTGGGTTGAACACCCCAATCCCAAAAACATAAACGCGATAAAAAATAGAAGAGGTTGTTTTTTCATCAACAGCTCGAATTCTGAATGTAGGATAAAGTCGGCATGGGTTTACCTTAACGCTAATCCCGCTTTCGTGAATTTTTTTATTGATATTCACGCTGTGCATTGCCACTGCGAGTGCACGGTGATATTTAGGAGGCACAATTTTTGACACTACTATCCAGGTTATTAAGTGATTGCTTGCCCAAATTGCAAAAGAGAAAATGAAGACACGTATAGGTATTGTTTAGGATGTGGTGGAGTATTGCCGCAACCCGAAGAAGAGAAAAAGGAAGTAGAAGAAGACGCCCCTAAGGCATGCGTAAGCTGCGGGACCGACATTCCTCCAAATTTCAAATTCTGCGGAGCATGCGGAACACCGGTCGCTGGTGAACTGAGCGTTGGTCTGGCCACGACGACGGACCCCTCAATTTCTGAAACCGCAATGGTGAAAGGATCGGCGGCCACCTTTTCAGACGAAAGTGTGATTGGTCATCTTATCGTTATTAAACCCGACGGTTCAGAAGGCGCAAAGATCCCAATTAGCGGCGAGGTTATCCTCGGACGCTCCAGCGAATATGAGGTCCTTAAAAACGATCCTTTCTTATCTCCCAAGCACGCCTCTATTACGCCCGTCGGAAACGAGTTCTTGGTCAAAGATCTAAGTTCCTTGAACGGCGTCTTTTTGAGAATCAAAGGGGAAGTTGAATTACGCCACAAAGATCAGATTCGCGTTGGTCAAGAATTATTAGAATTTCACGATCTCAGTCAAGTCGATCCAATTAGCGCACCAGCGATTGATGATACCCAAGGCGCGGGTAGCAAGGGGCCTGCATGGGGACGACTTGGCTTAGTCGCTGGACCCGATGTTGAATCACGTGGGTTTGTATTGGATTCCGACGAGATTCTTGTCGGACGAGAAATCGGGAAGATCCTCTTTCGTGAGGACGGATTTGTTTCAGGAAAACACGCCAAAATTTCACATTCTGATGGTGCGTTTTTCCTAAAAGATCTGGGCTCCTCCAATGGAACCTATCTGAGAATGAAAACTGAACAACGCATTTCCCGCGGCGATCTTGTCCTAATGGGTCAACAACTCTTCCGACTTGATGTCTAAATTCCTCGCTTATGTGCTTCTTTCTTTTCTAAGTGCATGTTCAACCGTGAAACCGGCTGGCATTCGATCTGATTTTAAAAATACGAAAGTCGATAAAATTGGGAACATGGCGCTTTATTCAACCTCGAGCTTCAGTATCCAGAACGAGCGTTTCGAAAATATTCGTTCCCTATACGAGGCCGTATTAACGAAACAGCTGTTAGAAATGGGATTCCAGATCATTGCCAGAAAAGACATTGAATCTCCGCTTTCTCCCACCGAG
>JALSKP010000657.1 GCA_026988815.1 Myxococcales bacterium
GACACATATTTTACTATCAATTGTGCAATCAAGCTCTTGCTTTGTCCCGAGCGTACAAACTCCCTTTTCACAACCGGCCAGGTAGCTCACGGCGATCTCGCCATCGCAAGACTTTGTGGGGGTGGGACATTCCTCGCATTGGTTCGTAGTTTGGTTGTTCGAACGCGTTGTGTTTGAAAGGGTAGCATTGTTCATCTTCGTGTTATTCATGGTTGATTTTTCGATGCCTACATCTTCCCCACAGGAGACTATGGTTAAAAAAAGTAAAAGTAAGGGCGTAAAAGATTTCATAAAATACCTCAGAGTGATTCCCATTAATAAACGAGCTATACCTCAAAAAAGTTTTAAATGAAAATATTTTGACTTGGGAGTCATGTGCATGAAGAAAAGGAAATGGTCGATCGATCTTCCAGGTGCGGCAAGTCTTACTCACCTAGAGCGCTATATTTTTACAATTCATATTCTATACGACCAAAACATGGGACTTTAGGCCATCTAAAACTTGGCACGATGTATGCTGTAGTTTAGAGCATTAGATATTACATAGGATTTAACATGAAAACCCAACTCTTCCTCGTCCTCTTTGCCTCACTCGGATTTAGCGCCTGTGGCGAAGCGATTGATGATTTTAGTCCTGATGGACGTGACGATGTTGCGTTTGCGGACGGAAAAGCGGATGGACTTTTTAGTGATTGCGGCAAACGCACACTTTTGGAAAAATTAGCCACAACGGAAAACTTGGTTGATTTCCTAAAGGAAGAAGGCGTTCATACCCGCGCAGCCAAAAATATTCAGAAAAAACGTAATGGCGCAGATGAGACTTTTGCGACCGCTGACGATTTCACCTTCGAGACCATGGTCGATGTAGACAAGGTTCCTTGGGTTGGAAAAGTAGCGATGAACCAATTGGCATCCCTTGTTTCTGGCGCAACATGTACTGTTGCTGTCTCGGAAGCCGACGTCATTTTCTCACCTCAACCGATGGCCTCAAGCCATTTGGCCAAAATTGCTGAGCTCATTGACGGCGCTAAAGATTCAATCGATATCGCGATGTACAGCTACCGCGACGGCGGAATTGCTAGCGCATTGGAATCTGCCGTCAATCGTGGTGTAAGCGTCAGGTTCGTTTTCGAATCAGGAAACAATGATCGTAAAAAAGGCGGCATTGGAACCAAATCCGCTAAATTAGAAAGCATTGGCGTGGATGTACGATACATCAATAAAATCATGCATCACAAATACATCCTCATCGATGGACCTCGTGATGCTGCAAGCGCCACCTTCTCTAGCGATAAGGGAACACTGGCCACCGGTAGCGGCAACTGGTCAAATAGTGCCGGAACGAGATATGACGAAAACACCGTTTTTGTTTACGGAAATGGCGAACTCAATCTTAAATTTCAGAGAGAATTCAACCATCTTTGGGGCCATAGTCGCGACTTTACCAGCGCGCAAAGCTTCACCTTCTTCGAATCCGACTCTATCGAAGAGTCCATGATTGTAGATGATCCAAATGTGGACGCCGTCTTCACCTCCGCAAATTTTAAGACCTCGGTAAGTTC
>JALSKP010000658.1 GCA_026988815.1 Myxococcales bacterium
TTCCTCTTTTTGGGGAAACAGAGGCCGACCAGATTAGCATCGCTGAGAAAGAACTCGGGCAATTTGAAAATCTTTTTCGAAAATATTTCCACCATGCAATGGCCGATAAATTTGGTATTCCAAAGAACGAGGACCTTGAGAGTTTTATCATTGCGTCCTTGGAAATGATGACTGAAGAAGGCGTTGATTTTACAATTTTCTTTCGTCAACTCACCGCCTTGGCAAAAGGAAAAAACGGACTTGATGCGGCTTTTAATTCTGCCTGGTTGGCGAAGTGGAAAAAGATGTCTCTCCCATCCTTGGTTCCAAAAATGGCCGAAGTTAATCCAATACGCATTCCAAGGAATCATCAAATCGAACTCGCCATCGAGGCCGCCAACGCTGGAGATGACAGCGTGTTTTTCCGCTTATCTGCGGCTCTAAAATATCCCTTTGAAGAAAGCGATGGCTTTGAAGGTTTTGAGGATGCCCCGCAGCAAAGCGAAATTGTTCACGCTACCTTTTGCGGAACTTAGCGGTTTTTTCTTTGGAACAGTGCGCTAGCTCTAGGTGACATGGAGACTGGAAAGCTGCACTAGAAAGGGCTATAGCAGTTCTATGAAAACTGGTGAATCTAAAGCAATAACCAAAGGCGTTTGTGTAAGCGTGAAGAGCTTCTTCGTGCCGGAACGTTCGGATCCCGAAAAAAACTTTTATTTTTTTGCCTATCAAATCATCATTCAAAATCTATCCGAAATTGAAGTTCAACTCATCTCTCGACATTGGATAATCTCCGACGCTAACGGGCGAGTAGAACAAGTACGAGGAGAAGGGGTGATTGGGGAACAGCCGGTATTGTCACCCGGAGAGGCGTTTAGTTATACCTCCGCTTGTCCCTTATCGACGCCTGTCGGTTCGATGATGGGAAGCTACCAAATGGAAAGCGCAGATGGCGCATACTTTGATGCGCAGGTCGCCGCGTTTACATTGGCGCTACCCCAAGCTTTAAATTAAATACTTTTTTCGCTTCGAAAAAAGAGATTAATCACAGGTTACAGGCGATGCCACACATTTTGGCCTAGCGAGGTCCAAGTCGCAGATGTTGGATGACTCGCATGACCCAAGCGTTGTGCAATCCTCACCTAATTTAAGGACGGGCTTTAAACAGGAGAAAGGACCGGGATCGACTCCGTCGCAATAGAGGCCCCTTTCGCAATCCGTCGTGTCCGAACATTCTTCGCCAACAGGCAGGCCACTTACGATACATTTGGGTGTACCAAGAGCCAAGTCACAGATAGTGGGGTCCTCGCATGAGCCAAGGGTTGTGCAGTCGTCGCCCAGTTTGAGAGTGGGTGCTAAACAAGTGAAAGGTCCTGGATCAATGCCGTCGCAATAAAGGCCTCTTTCACAGTCATCGGTGTTCAAACATTCTTCACCAAGAACAAGAAGGGTGCATGTTCTGTTGTTCGTAGTCGCGTTATTCGTTGTGGTCGCGTTATTCGTTGTGGTCGCGTTATTCGTTGTGGTCGCGTTATTCGTTGTGGTCGCGTTATTCGTTGTGGTCGCGTTATTCGTTGTGGTC
>JALSKP010000659.1 GCA_026988815.1 Myxococcales bacterium
TTTGACCACGGCAAAAAATGCAGCGTCTTTGTAGAAATGGATGCAAACTCCGAAGGCGCCGAATCTTCAGGCGGAAACCTGCCGATGATTTTGGCTTTTGGAACCCTAGAAGTTCCAACGACCGTAGTAGTCACCGATTCCAATTTAGGAACCGCTCGGCGAGATTTCGATTACCGATTTAACACGCCGAAAACGGTTACCATTCCCCCTGGGACCTATGATGGAACGAGAGCGACCGGCATCGCGATTCCGACCCTACAAATTCTTAACGACGATATGGTTGAAGAAGATGAAACGATTAAACTCTCGGTTTCGCAGCCCACAACCAACGCCGAACTCAAAGATGCAAATGGAGACGGCGTCATTTTCACGCTCACAACGTACACCATCCTAAATGATGATATTTGCACCGGCGATACGCAATGTCTTGGTTTGAAGGTTTGCAACCTCAAACAAAATCCGGCCCAATGCGCTGAACCGAATACCTGCGGAAACGGGAAGCTTGAAGCCGGTGAGTTTTGTGATGACGGCAACATAGAGCTCGCCGACGGATGTAATGCAAATTGCAAAATTGAAAACGGAACGCAGTGCGCCGAGAACGATGCATGTGCAAGCGCTATTTGTGACGCCACAAATGCAACTCCTGTGTGTGAATCTATCGATACCTGTGGAAATAACATCGTTGAAACGCTTGAGGTTTGCGACGATGGAAATATTACGAATGGTGATGGATGCGATGAAAATTGTAAACTCGAAGACAATGTTGAATGCGTTGACGATGCACTTTGCGCAAGCGGCGTTTGCGACAAAAGTACGACACCTGGACGATGCGAACCTGCAAATACTTGCGGAAATAATATCATCGAAAACGGAGAAGCATGTGACGATGGTGGAACCATAATCGGTGACGGATGCGATAGCCTTTGTAACATTGAAGACGCGATGAACTGCGTGGGAGACAGAAATTGTCCAGAAGGTCTAGCCTGTACCGACGGAGTATGTGGCGTGGAATGTCGGTCAAATAGCGACTGTGAAAACGGCGATTGTATTTTTGGACAATGCGTTACTTGCACACAAAATACGGACTGCGAGGGCACTGACCAGTGCCAGTCAGGAAGTTGCGTTTCAAGCTGTACGACAAACGACGAATGCTCCCCACAGGGGTTTTGTGACCAACGTTGTGTTGAATGTTTACAGGACGAGCACTGCCTAGAAAACGAATCCTGCACCAATGGCGTTTGTGATGACCCGGACCGTTGCGATCCAAACTTAGAAACCTGTGAGAACACTTGCACGTCAAACGCAACATGTACCGACGCCCGTGTTCCCTTCTGTGATCCAGAAGGCTCGATATGCGGCGAGTGTAATGACACCGAAGATTGTAAAGACAGTGAAGTATGCGTACCGTCGGAAACATCAAACCGTTGTGAGCCAGGATGTACAGAAGAATCATGTGGGAATGACTTCTGCGGTGATGATGGTTTATGTGCTGAATGCGTTAGGGACGATGATTGCGAGTCCGGTCGATGCAATGATTCTATCTGTGTTGTCCAATGTCAGGCCGATACGGACTGTTCGTCTGACCTCAAAAAGTGTGACACAGACGCAAACATTTGCGTTTCAGAATGTACCAGCGATGCAGATTGCTTTTTAGGCACCTGCACGCTTGAGACAAACAAATGTGAAGTTGAAGAGAACACCACACCAAAAGATAAAGTCGATGAAGGCTGTGGATGCGCTTCGAGCACCCCAAATATTCCTCTTACACCTTTAATATTTTGTTTATTTATTGCGATTGTCGGCGTGAGACGCAAAGTTAAAAGGGTCTAAAATTCAACCGCAGACTTTAGCCCTCATACAATGTAAATCCATGCCTTTAAAATTCGTCCCACGGGAGGCTTCGCACTAAACTCGTATACAAATCGCAAATCCATTTTATTTTTTTCGCACCATTCAAACGCAGTCACAACTACGCTTTCCTCAAAGCATTTCATGGTTTCGCTTTCTACTTCTTTAACCGCTTCTAACCCTCCTTCTCCTATAAAAGAAATCAGTCCTACCCTTCTCGATTCTACAAAGGTCCAATATGCATCTACTCGGTTCATTCTTAAAACTCCTTTAATTGGTGTTCACCGCCAGGGAACGCAGTTCCCGCGCAAACACCGGTAACTACCGGCCCATCTGCGTCTATGGGATTCTGTCATCGAATGGTAGCTGCACAAACGGGAGCGTAGCGGGAGTGCGCAAGCGTAGCCCGAAGGGCAATGAGCGGGGTTTACAGAACCCCATAGATGCATGATGCATCTGAAAAATAGGCCCCAACGTCCTCATAATGGTTTCCGTTTTTCTTTCTCCAAATCCTGAAATAACTTTCCTTTTTCATAGCGTGAATGTGTTAATTTTAACAAAGATTTGTAGCGCTCCTCGACGTCTTTCTCTGCAAGAATGTCGCCGATCTCGCCCTCCTGATCGAAGTAAGCAGATACCTGCATCGAGGCAGCGACAAGCTCACCAACCTGTTCGAGTTCATTCCTCATATTTCCGAAACTTTGGAGCTGCTTCAAAATTAAGCTTTGCGTCCCTGCAATTTCATGGAGCAATGTAACGACAACGCTCTTCTGCGCTTCCGGCAAAACAAGATTCTCAATACCAATCCGGATGGCTTCGCTATTGGTTATTCTTTGCGAATGTGCCCACATATCTAACGATATTTTCAATGCATTAGAAATACGTGAAGCCACTTGTACGCGCTTTCTAGGTTTCGTTTTTCTCATCTTTCCCATCCTCCTCTATCCTTGGATTTATTAGGACTGGCCTGAAATCGGATTCGCCCGTTTTTATCTTTAACCTTAGAAAGGGTTACATTCTTCCCTTTCTGTTTTGTCAAATCTCTATCTGCCGGAAGCACCACAAAACCCGTTTTGCTGGACACCACAATATAAGTTCCGCCGATCAACTTCACTTCTTTCTTATGCATCTTTCCTGAAAAATGATTCGCATCCGGCAAATAACTCAGCTTCATGTTTTGCCTTATCTCCCGAACGAACTTTTTCTTTTCGAGTTCCCTTAAATCTTTGATGAGCAATGAGGGTGGGCTTTCATTTTTTCTTAAATAATTTATGGAAATCAAAAACTCTAAACGTTCACGTTTTAGTGCATTGATGTTTTCCAAAATGTCAGGAGCAACGACCGGTGAAGGGTGACCAAATTGTTTATCCAACCATGTCGGACCAACATACTTAAGGTCGTCTTTTGCTTCAGAAAGTGTAGCTGGCTGTGAGCTTGGAGGCTGAACAAAACACGTCGTTTCTCCTTTCAACGCATCTCTTTTTACAATTATGCCCCGATAAGCCCCCTTCTCAACTCGGTCACTTGATGGTTTGGGTAGCTCGGACAGAAGTCGACGCAGTTCTGGAATTTCCGTGCACAACTTTGCGAAAGTTGGCACGGCTTTCTACATTGTTCGGTGCACTTTCATGGACAGAAGTCGACGCAGTTTTGGATTTTCCGTGCACAACTTTGCGAAAGTTCGCGCGACTTTCTGCATCGTTCAGCGCACTTTCATGGACAGAAGTCGACGCAGTTTTGGGTTTTTCGTGCTCAACTTTGCGAAAGTTTGCGCGACTGTCTACATCGTTCGACGCACTTTCATGGACAGAAGTCGACACAGTTTTGGAGTTTTCGTGCACAACTTTGCGAAAGTTCACGCGACTTTCTACATCGTTCGGCGCACTTTCATGGACAGAAGTCGACACAGTTTTGGATTTTCCGTGCACAGCTTTGCGAAAATCTTCGCGACTTTCTGCATCTGCTGCCGCGTTTCCATGCACGTCAGAAACATTTTTGTGCACTTTTTCTTGTGACTTCGAATCACTTTTCGGAACCAAAGACGGTTTGATTGGAGCAATTCCATGTTCGAAAAGAAACATTTGGCGTTCTTCCCACGCTTTCATAACGACATTCTTGAACGTTCCTTGTGCACGATCGATACTCTTTTCATCCAAAGAGTCGAGCCACGTCAGTCCTTTTTTTGTAATTTGGGCTTCCGGAGAACGTTCGTCTAAAACCAAAACCTTAGATTTTGGACCTCGACTTTCCTTAAAACGAACCACTGAACCGCGCTTCAATATGTCCGGAAAGTTCACTTGTTCACTCGTAACATAGTGCAAACTTCCGTCCGAAGATTCACAAAGTGCATAACGTTCGTCGTCCAAATCATTCATTGCACCCGTCGAAAGCACGATTGAAACGCGCCCGACCGGCACACTTTTCACAAAACCAGACGCGTTTTCGTCTTCGTCTTCCATCTCATAGGACTCATATCGTGAAGCAATAAGCGTTCTTACAATGTCATTTTTGCGCCCTTCCTTCCTTAAACGTGTCTCCAAATCCGAACGAAGCGCCCAAACATCACGCTCAATTTCGACCGCGAGCTCCATTTTTCGAAGTGTCTGAAGTCGCCTTAGGAGATTCAAATCGTCTTCTTTTGCATTAGAAGTGTGATTCAAATTCACAAAACCGCTCGCTTGGCTCATCGAAATCAACGCTTTATCGAGAGAAGTATAACGCTCGGCGCTTCGTTCTCGATGCTTTCGATCAATGTTTTGTTCGAGAGTTCGAGGCCCTAAAACGCGAGTCGCCTCATGTTCGGCACGGTTTCTCATCCAACTATTCAGGTATTGGGGATGAATGTAGAGCGCCTTATCTTTCTCCAAATCCCAAATGGATAACGATCTGAGTTTCGAAAAAACAGGCGCAGAGAGTTTTAAATCCGTTTACAAATTTTCGGGAGATCTCGACTATTCTGGAAAAATTGAAGGTGGATGCATCACCGATCTTGTGGCCACTACCGACATTAATAAAAGCGGCGGAACCTTTAGCTACGTTGGAAGTATTTGCGGAAATGACGCCCAAAGCGTAACGGGATCCTTTTCTTTAGGTCGTTAATTCTTCTTCCCTTTTTTGCGCGATTTGGCGTTCCCAGTCTTAGTGCGCGCATCATCGAAATTTTCAACACCAATTAAAATAGCCTTCACGACCTTGTCGCGATGGGCTTGTTCGGCGACCTCGATCCCCTCTTTTGTGTGGGTCAAAAATCCGGCTTCCACCACAATCGCTGGCATGCGAGCACCTTTTAATACCGTAAAATTTTCCTGCTTGACGCCGCGATCAATTGAGTCCAACTCGCCTTGCAGTCCCTTCTGAATCGCGCGTGCAAACTTTCCTGCGTGTTTATGACGGCGCTGTCTTTTCAAATCAATCAAGGTTTTAAGCATCGCACCATTTTGGTCCCCAGCGATTTTAGTATCATTGTCTACTTTTTTCTTGGGCTTCACCCAATTGGATTTTAGAAAATAGGTTTCAAAACCCAAGGCTCGATTATGGGTGGCCGCGTTGTAATGGAGCGAGAGCAATAAATCAGCATCCCTAAAATTGGCGATACGGGCGCGCTCACTCAGACTTATTTCGCGGTCCCAATAACGGGTCATGATGACCCGCACCGTTGGGTATTTTTCTTGAATGGCGTCTCTTAAAGTAAAGGCCAATTCCATCGTCAAATATTTTTCACGAATGTCAGCCACGCCTAGGGCGCCTTCATTTTCTCCGCCATGCCCGGGATCGATGACGATCGTTTTTATGGTTCTAAGATTTGCCACAGCCGGCTCTCGGGCGACGTATTTTACTTTTCTTGCTTGGTCTCGAATCTTTAAGACGGTTGATAAATCGATGCCCAAGCGTGGAGGAAAAGCGCTCGCTTCATCGATAGATGCGGTGATTGAAAAGGTCGCGATTATAAAAACAATTAGATATTTCATCCCTGGCTCCAGTTCCGTCCGTGGTTCTGAGCTTTGATCCTAACTGTGCATTGTTTTCTCACAAGTTTTTAGTTTTGATGAATTTGTTGCGGAATTCAAAATCGCCGATTTCTTTGAACACTTGCCAAAAGGGCGGAATCTTCTCTACCCCCGAAGCGTTTAACCGCCTCTATTTCGAAATAAGGGCATTAAAAACAAGGTGTTCAAAGTACAGAAAAACACAAAAAATATCGGAATACATTTTAAAGCAACGTGACTAAATTGGTTGCATAGTTTACCACGAAGTAGCTAGCCAATAACGAGATCAGGTCTTCGAAGCGGATCATAACGAGCCAAACCTTCTAAATGAAAAAAGAAATATTAACCAGAATAAAAGAATTAGGCGGAAACATTGATCATGCCGATGGTGGATCGATAGAAGACGACTTAAAATCCATAAAATTTAACACTGTTCTCTATCCAAAAACAGAAAACACGCCTTGGAGTAGTAAACACGACTCAGAACCTATCTACGGCATTGGGGATTTTATTGATCAACATATAAATTTATTTCAATCAGACGCCACAGAATTTTATAATAAAATTCTTAACAAGTACTATCAATATACTGAGGAAAGTTTCGGACAAGTGTTTTTTAAACACGACATATTCACACCTTTTAAAAAGGGAAGCGATGATTATGATGAATGGAAAGGAGAATGGAACCAAGGCGATATAAGAAAAGTGGTTGTGGGAGGGGAGTTGGTGTTCATGATTATTGGCACTTCTTACGGTTATCCAGATACTCATTTTATTTGTTTAACGGATCCCGATTCGAAAAATCCAATGGTATACGCGACAGATACTGACACCTATTTTGACGACATCACAAAAATCGGAACGCTAGAAGATTATTTCAATTCCTTTTTGTCAAAACATGAACTCCTCGTGGTTTTAAAAAATACACTTAGATAGTACTAAAAAAAAGATCGTCGCCAATACTCACGGTAGTAGAGGTCTTAGGAGAACTGCGAAAGGCGCCATGCTAAACGCGTATTGCGGGTTTTGGCGTCGTTATTTTTGATCGCGATTTCCACCGCTTTGGCCGAGCCGACGAGGACTACCAAGGCCTTCGCGCGTGTGATGGCGGTGTACAAAAGATTGCGTTGAAGCATCACATAATGCTGGGTCAGAAGAGGCAAGATCACGACCGGGTACTGGCTACCTTGGCTTTTGTGGACCGTAATCGCGTAGGCCAAAATCAACGCGTCGAGTTGTTCAAAAGGAATATGTACCAAGCGGTGATCAAACATCACCCCTACACATTCTTCTTGATGATCGATTTCAATCAGACGCCCAATATCGCCATTATAGATATTTAGATCATAGTTATTTCGCGTTTGCATGACCTTATCGCCCACTCGCCAAAACCCTTTCCCAAAAACCAAAGAAGGCGCTTCTTGATCACCCAAGGCCTCCTGCAATTCTTGATTGAGCGATGAACACCCAACCTCGCCTTTGTGCATCGGCGATAAGATTTGAATATCTTCGAAAGGGTGATATCCAAATGCCTGGGGCAAACGAGTAGTAACCAAATTTACTATTTTATCTTTTGCCTCTTTAGGGGTTGATGCATTAATAGTAAAGAAGTCTCCTTTTTTATCGCTTATCAATAGGGGAAGGCCACGGTTAACTTGATGAGCATTCATGACAATTTTTGAGCCTTGGGCTTGTCTAAAAATCTCGCTTAAACGAACCACCTCAATACATTTGCTATCGATAATGTCGCCAAGCACGTTCCCTGGACCGACGGAGGGAAGCTGATCAATATCGCCAACCAGAAGCAGCGCACTCCCCTCTTTTAGGGCGCCAAGCAGGGCTTCAAAGAGTGTAATGTCAATCATCGAGGACTCATCAACAACGAGCATGTCAACATCCAAGGGATTATCTTCGTCCAACTGAAAACCGCCCTCTTGAAAAGAATAATCGAGCAAACGATGAATCGTCTGCGCTGGCATTTGCGTTGCCTCGCTTAGACGTTTTGCGGCACGCCCCGTGGGCGCACAAAGTAATATGCGTCGCGAAAAGAGTTTTCCGATTTCGCAGATCGCTCGAATAATTGTCGTCTTACCGGTCCCGGGGCCTCCACTAATCACCGTTATTTTTTGCATCCAGACCTTCTCAATGGCGCGCAATTGAGAATCCGCAAAATCAAAATCGAGTTCTTTCTGAACCTTTTTTAAGGCCTTCTCTAAGGCCTCTTTTTTAACCTCATATTTTTGATCGAGGCGATGTAAATGTTGGGCGCATCGGGTTTCGCTTTCCCAAAGCGCTGGTAAAAAAAGACACACTTTCCCAGCGCAATACTCGGCAATCAAATCCCCTGCATCCACCATGGTTTTAGTTTGTTCTTTTACTAAACCTTGGTCTACGGCGAGCAACGAAATAGCACGATGAAGAAGGTCTTCTTGCTCAAGAAAAACATGTCCTTCCATCCGACTTTCTCTGAGAAGAAAGGCAATGCCTGCTTGAATTCTAAAGGGAGAATCCGCGCTAAGGCCGCGATGGCGAGCGATATCGTCGGCTCGCCGAAACCCAATACCGTACATATCGCGGGCTAGGAGGTAGGGATTTGTCCGAATAATGGCAAGAGCTTGGGGCCCATAATGTTTAAAAATATGTGTCGCCAGGTTGGCCGATATACCAAGGTCGTGGAGAAAAACCATCACGTGGCGAATGGAGCGTTGAGATTCCCAGGCAAGCCCGATCTTGGCAGCACGTATTTTTCCAATCCCATCAACTTCTTTTATTTTTTGGGGTTCTTTATCGATAATCTCAAGAGTTTTATCGCCAAACTTTTTGACAATACGTTCGGCCAGGGCTGGGCCAATGCCGTCGATGAGCCCAGAGGAAAGGTATCTTTGAATGGCCGAGTCGGTGGTAGGCAAGATGATTTGTAGGGTTTCAATCTTAATTTGTCGTCCGAACTTTTCGTGTTCGATCCAGGAACCTGTGATCTCTAAGTGTTCCCCAATATGGGCCGAACAAATATTACCGACAATGGTGACCTCGTTTTGGGTGGGGTCTTTTATCTGGGCAACCGCAAAATTCCCTTCCGCATTTTGAAAGCGAATTTTTGTAAGCACACCTTTTATATGTTCTAATTTTTCCACATCTTCTTTTACACGAAAAGATCGACTTCTAGAAACTTAAAAAATGAAGGTTTTTTGAAACTCAGGCCGAGGGAAAAGAGATGTTCAATCGGAGATTCCTTCGATTCGGATTCGGTACCTGTACCTAAATTAGTATAAAAATGAGTATCTAATATAGAGTGCTCAGAATCTGTTGGCCAAAGTTCTATTTTATTTTTAGGGATGGCGTCTTTTATTTTTTGGATAGCTTTTTTCAGGAATTGAATTTGAAAATATTTTTTGTGCGTCGCGAGTTTTTCAATCGCGTTTTTTAGAATGTGAATTTTATTTTTTTGTTCGGGAAATTTTGCGATGTAAATTAAGTGGCCCGCTTTTCCCTCAGTCGTAATAAAAAATCCTTCTTCAATGGCCTCTTTCATTCTTCGACGAAATGTCCGACGCGAGATAGAAAATTTTTCCGACTTTAATTTTTTTATTATCGTTTCCGCGTACGCATAAATTACAGGGACGTGATTGTTTTTTGAAATGACCCAAAAAATTTGTGAAGGTGATTCAGAAAATCTTTTATAAAATCTGGAAAGTTTCAAAACGCGTCAGGGATTTGGAGAGTTTTCATCTGCTAGCACAGCCTCAATTCCAATGGCAACTGGTGCATTCATCTTCACCACCGTATCGCCGAAATTTGTAAATACACGACGCGTCTAAGGTTTGAGCGGGTCGATATACCGCCCCGATTTTAACGCGCTCTGTCATGACCCGATTCGAAATTTTTGTTTTTGATTCCTTGAAAACCTTTTCCAAATTTTGGGTAAAAGTTGGGTTCGTTTTTCCTAGATAGCTATTGAAGGTTAGCCATAAGCTTGGACCAACCTACGTCGAAAGGAGGTCCTTCGTCGCTGAGCTAATCTACTTTTAAGCGCTAGAAAAAAGAAGACGTTGACTTCGTCACGTGTGTAAGCGACCTTCATGCCAGACACGAATGTTTGTAAATTGGAGCTGAAAATGAACCCCATTATTATTCCTGGCGATATTATTATTGGAGCCCTTATTCTGGGACTTTTATTGGGTGCCTACGGTGCTTATCTGTATTTGAGAAGCCGATTTCTCACACGGGAAAAAGAAGAAGTTAAGCGCCAGGTCTCAACCTTGAAAGCGGAGGCGATCGAGGAGGCAAAGACGCGTACGGAAGTCAAAATTCGCGCGGAGTTGGAAGAGAAAGTTCGAAGAGAAATTTCTGAACGCTTGGAAGAAAAAATGAAAGAGGAATACGAAGCCAGTATTTCTCTAAAATTGAAATCGGCCCAAGGTGATGCGAAGAAGCTCATTAAAGAAGCCGAAGTAGAGGCCAGTGGGCTTTTGATCGAGGCACGCGAAGAAGCGGCCGACGAAATCGCCAAGCGAACCGAAAAGTTGAATGGACAAAAACGTCAACTTAAAGAGCTTGAGCATTCGCTCACCGATCGAGACGAGCAATTGTCGCGGCGCTCTGATAAACTTGATCGTCGCTCAACCGACATTTCCCATAGCGAAAAAGAACTCAAAAGAGTCGAGGAAGATCTCAAAAAAAAAGAGGCCTCGATCGAGCAAACCCTTGCAAAGATTTCTGGCCTTTCAGCGTCTGCGGCCAAAGAGGAATTGCTTCAAAGGGTGGAAGAAAACGCCGAAGTTGAAGCGGCTCGCATATCGCGACTGATCGAAGAAAAAGCGATTGAGACGGCGGACAAGGCGGCTAAAAAAGTCATCGCTGTGGCCGTTCAGCGGTGGGCCGGTGAGTACGTTGCCGAGCGTTGTTTAAACGTGATTCAAATTCCAAGCGATGACATTAAAGGTCGCATTATTGGTCGAGAAGGTCGCAATATTCGCGCGATCGAGGCCGCAACGGGCGTCGATCTCATCGTCGATGACACGCCGCAGGCTATCATGATTTCTTCCTTTGATCCCATCCGTCGAGAGATCGCACGATTGACTTTAGAAAAGCTCGTCAGCGATGGCCGAATCCATCCTTCTCGGATTGAAGAGGTGGCCAAAAAATCTAAAAAAGATGTGGAGCGAGAGATCAAAGCCCGTGGCGAAAAAGCGGCTTTTGAACTTGGTATTGGTGGTCTGCATCCTGAGCTTTTAAATCTTCTCGGTCGCCTGCGTTACCGTACAAGTTACGGGCAAAACCAATGGTCACATTCCATTGAGGTGGGTTTTCTTTGTGGCCTTATGGCAGCCGAGCTTGGTGTAAATGTGCGTCACGCCAAACGCGCTGGACTCCTTCACGATATTGGAAAGGCGCTCACCCATGAAAGGGAAGGAAGCCACGCTGTTATCGGCGCAGAAATCGCTGCACGTTGCGGCGAAAATGAAATCGTAAGAAACGCAATCGCTGCCCATCATAACGATGA
>JALSKP010000660.1 GCA_026988815.1 Myxococcales bacterium
CGTGGATGGCCGGTTGGAGCGCGTCGTTCAGGATGACGTCGCGGACCCCTCGGAAATGAATTTCTACAATTGCAAATACGCTTTTGTGGATTATGCCCATACTCCTGACGCCTTAAAAAACGTCCTAACGACACTTAACGATATCAAAGGGGATAAGAAATTATGGGTGGTTTTTGGCGCCGGAGGCGACAGGGATAAAAGTAAACGACCCATTATGGGAGAGATCGCGCTCGAACTTGCCGATCATATCACCGTGACCAATGATAATCCTCGTGGCGAAGATCCAATGGCAATCATTAACGATATCTTGGGGACCCATGGATCTCATCAAAAAATCAGGGTTCAGCTGTCTCGCAAAAAAGCGATTCTGGATACCATTCTCGCTGCCGATGTTGGAGACGTGATTCTTGTGTCGGGTAAAGGACACGAAGACTACCAAGAATTCGCTAGTGGACGCATTCCATTTTCGGACCACAGCAAAGTTGCCAGCGCTTTAGAGCGCGACGCGATGTTGAGGGTCTATTTTATTCAACAAGGAAGCATCTTAGAGCGTTTTTCTTTTTCTACTTTGGCAGAAATATTAAACCTCAACTATCAAGGCCCTGAACCAACATTTTTGAGAGCAAAAAGGTTTTCCACCGATACACGCACAATCGAAGATGGCGATTTATTTGTTGCTCTCAGTGGACCCAATTTTGATGGCAATACCTACCTTGAATCCGCGAGGAAAAAAGGAGCCTCCGGTGTGATTGCAAGTCGAAAGGTGGAGGGTTTACCGATCTTCCTCAGCGAGGATCCACTCGCGACCATGCAGAATATAGCAGCGACACTTTTTGAGTCATTTTCACGAAGAACATCACAGTACTCGGTTGCTATTACGGGCTCCAACGGAAAAACAACAACCAAGGAATTGCTCAACGCCGTGAGTTCTCCTTTTTATAACACCCACGCAACGCGCGGAAATTTCAATAATCATATTGGTTTGCCGATCACCCTTTCTGAGATGCCCTTCGATACCTCGTTTTTAATTCTAGAAATGGGAGCCAACAAGAAGGGTGATATTGTAGAGCTCATCGAAATCGCGCCTACTTCTCAACGTATCATTACCTCGATTTCTGAAGCCCATCTCGAAGGCTTTCTTAATCTCGCTGGCGTGATTGAAACAAAATCTGAGCTTTTTGATTTTTCCACGGAAAAAACGAGTGCAGTTATTCCCGAAGAGTTGGCCTCTCTCTTAGATTTTTCTCGTTTCAAAGGAACAATATTCACGGTAGGGGAGGGCGCGGAAAACCACCTTCGTCTTGAAAGAATCGATGCCTACACCACACGTTTTATCGAGCATTCATCGACGACGCATTCTCGCCCCATTGATATCACGCTCCGCTCCCCCTTGGCTGGTAAACATAACGCCTTGAACCTAGGTCTGGCCTTGGTGTCTCTTTTTATAAGCGACCTCGATAGAGACCAAGAACTCCAATCCCTAATTCAAAGCGGACTTGACAAACTTGTCATGCCGGGCGGGCGCTCAAGGCAGCTATCCGTTGGCGGACATTCCATTT
>JALSKP010000661.1 GCA_026988815.1 Myxococcales bacterium
AGAGAGAAATGAAATATTTATTCATCAGTTTAATATTGGTGGGATCTTCTTGCTCGTCGGAAAACGTCGAGACCAAATCCGATGTCGGTATCACGGACCAAGGCGGCGACAACGACTCCGGCGAGCCTGATACGGGTAATAAATCCGACAAAGACCTCAGCGATTCGTGTTTAAACGCCCAGGTCGATGAGGCTTTCACTCTTTTTGGCGAAGATGATGTGTCTATCGAAATCAAGTCGGCCTTAGGAGAAAAAGTGTCAGGTCAATACGGAACCTTTCGCATTCTTTTTGAGCGTCATCTCTTCGGTCCCGATACGGGGACTTTCGATCTTTCGGCGGATTTAGATAGTAACTTTGGCAACTGTTCTCATTGCGTGTTCGTCGCGGGTAGCGCGCCAGAAAAAATTCTTTATGCGCAAAGTGGAACACTCACGAATGCGATTGATCCTTACACACGCCAAATGGACATTGAAATTAAGAATTTGAAATTGGTAGAGTCCAATATTGACCCCATGACTCGAGAGAGCACACCTGTGGAGGGCGGTATTTGCGTTAGGTTCGCCGACTTTTCTGTGAAGAAAAAATTCCAACCCGGTGGATGGTTATGCGGCGATGATAAATACATTGATGGTCAGTTTTGTGATTGCCAATGTGGGGCTTTGGATCCCGATTGTGCGGTTCAACGTTATTGCCGACCTGGCGGTGGGGATTGTCCCGATCCTCTTCCTGTACGAGGATGTGAGGCCGAACAAATGTGTAAACATGATCCCGTGACGATGGTGCCGCGATGCGTATCTTCCTGCGATTGGGACATGAAGACGCCATGTGATTCCGGTGTTTGTGTCTTTGACGATGGCGACGGAACGCAGTGTATTTCGGCCACAGAAAGACTCGCCCCTCAAGTTCAATTCGGAGAAGCATGTCCGCGCACAAACCTTCAAATTTATTGCAACGTTGAGAACGGATTCGCGATGGGATATTGCGATACAGCGACCGCTGCAAATATCTGCCGCCCCTTATGTACATCCAACGACGAATGTCCAGCGGCTGAGGAAATGTGCCGCCACTTTACAGGCGCCGATGGGCTAGGGTATTGCGGACCAGAACCCGAAGACTTCTAATCCACAGATTCGTTTGAATGTGTGGCTCCGAACTTGTTTTTTTGAACAAGGCCTTCTTTGGATTTGGTTAAAAGGAGCGAGAATGAATCGATGGACGAGCTACACATTTCGAAATGGAAAACGTGCCCCAAACCGCGTTGTTGTACCACCTATGGCCAGCCAAAGTGCGGACGCCAATGGTTTTATTAGCGACAGAACTAAAGAACATTATTCAGAATTATGTAAGTCTGGTGCAGGTCTACTTTTCGTAGAATATAGTTTTGTTCACGTTTCTGGGAAAGGTGAGCCCAACCATCTTGGTGTTAATGCTGATGATAAAATTGAGGGGATAGCATCATTGGCAAAAATAATAAAAGACCATGATATGTTGTCGGGTTTACAAATTGTTCATAACGGCGCCAAGAGTAAGAAAGAATATTGTGGCGGTGAATTGCTTG